>CAMCOJ010000378.1 GCA_945876405.1 uncultured Ruminococcus sp. | reverse complement strand
GTTTTTGGCTTATTGCTTTTCTCTATTCGAGATTATCGGAAAAAATGACAGATGAAAATGATTTATTAAAATTTTCAAGGGAACATGTAACGTTTATTGCTGTTGTTAGTTCCAATAAAAACGTTGATTTTGAAGGTGCAATAGGGGCAAGTTGGGATGAAAAAGGTATTTTTTATACTCCACAAAAATTTTTGGAGTATAAGGATTATTATTTTAAAGATGCATATGTCTTAACCGAAAAAGGATTACGACATTTTATAAAAAAATTTGATGAATGAAATAATAACGGCACTATGTTTTTTAACCTACATACTACTTCTTTTTACATAAGTTTATTCTTGCTGCTTCCAGCAATGGCTCGGTTGGGTTTGTAGTATGGATTGATAGAGACTGCTGGCATTATCAGTGGTCTCTATTTTTATTTTCCTATTGCATATTGCAAAGCCATGTGATATAATAAATCTTGTCCAGATAACCCAAACACAATTATGTGCTTTTGTGGTTTCATAAGCATCGAGCGACACCTCGGTGCTTTTTCTTTATCAGCATTTTGCAATTAAAATTCAAATCTTTCGCCTGTCGAATTTAAAAGTTCGGCAGGCTTTTTTTATTTTCTCAAAAAAATTTTTAAAAAAGTCGGTACTTTTGAAAATTCGGGTGTATACTGTACTTGTGATTCATTGGTTCCATCTCCTTAACCGATGTCGACAGTACGCATATGCGCACTGCCGATATCGGAAAACCATACAAGAGAGGCGTATGTGTAATGGAAAGCAGAGTACCACGTCCTTGCCGTCACGGCGGCTGCAGAGTATTGACAACAGAAGGCTAAGGTGACTGCATCGGAAATATCAGAAACGGAAGAAATATCTTCCTCAATGACACTGCCCGAAGGTATTGACCCCGATGTCCTTATTTCAAGCATAGCAGCGGAAGAGGTTGCGGAGGTGGTGGGTGAGGTCAGTGTTTCGGAGGAATATGTGACAGAAACAGCAATCGTGCAGGAGCCGCTTGTAACAGAAGCCGCAGTCGAAATAGAAGCCGTTGTATCTGAAACGGCAGAATCTGTTGTTACAGAAAATGTAACAGAAGCGGCGGAGGTTACGGATATTGTTTCGGAAGAGACCGAAATGACGGAGGTCGTTGCAGTCCCCGAAACCCCAAACGGGGTAATGGGATTTGTGCAGAACAATCCTGCTGTTGTGGGCGTTCCTGCTGCCATAATGGCAATCTGAAAACGCAGTCCATGCTGCTGATTCTCGACTATATATGGAACAGACTTTCCGAGAACAGAGATAAGGGCAGAAAGACCTACATCTATTTCGATGAAGCGCATCTGCTGTTCCAGGACGAGTATTCCCTTGATTATCTCCGTATGCTTTGGAAACGTGCAAGAAAGTACGGCGGCGTGCTTACGGGAATTACGCAGAACGTTGAAGATCTGCTGAAAGATGATAAGTCCCGTTCAATGCTCAGTAACTCAGAATTTCTTGTTCTTCTCAAGCAGAATCCCACCGATGCGGCAAAGCTGCAGGACATTCTTCATTTCACAGATTCTGAAATTCAGTATGTAAATGATACTCCCGCAGGACATGGTATTTTGGTGCTGGGCGGCAAGACAAAGATACCGTTCTATGACGAGTTCCCCAAGGACACCAAGCTTTACAGCATGATGACCACCAATTTCAGCGAAACAGCGAAAATGCTTCAGGAGGAAATGGCACAAAAGGAATCCGAAGCATCATAAGGAAAGAGAGGGAGATGTTTTATGCCAACAGTTGACAGAAAAAATACCGATACTGACGAAAAGCACTCCCTTTCCTCTTTTGATAAGAGAAAGGTGCAGAGCGTGACCTTTGGAGCAAAGCAGCTTGAAAGGAAAAAGTACAGAGTGGTGAAACACGAAACGCTTTCCCCGAGAGCTGCGCTCAAAGAAAATGTTAGTTGTCCGGTGGATAACGAAGTTCGTGCTCCACTGGAGCACGATGAAAAAGTGGATACGAATATAACTTTTAAGAATAATTCTGCAAAGTCTGATTCCCACAATCATACACATCATAGAAGTGCGGAAAACAACGCTGATACAAGCACTTCGGGTATTTCTCCCGAAGTCGCACAGCGTATGCAGAGGGCGGCATATATTCAGCAGATGAATAATGAGAAAATTTCTCAGAATATTGCATCTGCAAATACAGTTCCCGATGATAAAAATGTTTCAACACCGATAGTGGAAAGTGTTGAAAGAAATGTTGTTCAGAATTGTGAGAAAAAGGATAGTTCCGCAGTAGCTGAAAAGAGATCCGAGATATCCGAACACAAAAGCAGCATTTCTCCCGAAATGGCACAGCGTATGAAACGAGCGGCTTTCCTCGCACAGCAGAACAAGGAGGCAATTCAGCTTAACCGAGCGGCTGTTGTGAATGATGAAGCGGAAGTGTTTCATGATAGTTCCGAAAATAATTCAAAAAATAACATATCAGACATTCCGAAAAGAACGGAAAATACGGAACACAAGCCCTTTGACAGCAGATTTTTATCCTTAAACTCTGATAACTCCGATGATATGACTGCTTCGGAAAAGCTGAAATTCAAGGTCAACATTGCAAAGGCTGAATTTATTGAGAAATTCAAGGATTCTATCAATACAAACCGCCGCAATGACCTTGGTGTGAGGTATCTTGATGAGCATCGCAAGGAAGGTTACAAATATGATACTGTCAGTGAAGCTGTTAATGACGGGGCAGCATTTAATGTTACTCCCGATCAGATAAGAGAGCTGGACGGCGGCGGTCATACGCTGATGGACAAAGCTCTGCAAATAAACGATTATTCCTGTCTCTTATACACATCTGACGCTGCCGACGATACTCCTTGTGT
>CAMCOJ010000377.1 GCA_945876405.1 uncultured Ruminococcus sp. | reverse complement strand
TACACAAGGAGTATCGTCGGCAGCGTCAGATGTGTATAAGAGACAGGAGCCTTCTGCTGTTCAGCCTTCTGAGCTTCCAGAGCCTTCTGCTGTTCGGCTTTCTGAGCTTCAAGTAGCTTCTGCTGTTCTGCAATTATCCTGTCCTTCTCAGCATTTGATTCGTCAATAAGTCTCTGAACCTTATCACACATAACCATACCACCTTTTTTATCCTTCTTGAAAAATCTTACTTTATCAGAGAGAGGCCCAAACTGGGTTGAGTCTGCATCTGAGTTTTTGAAATACTTTAAAAGACTTGTAATATCTCTGTTGTTTGTTACCTCCGTGTTCAGATAAATCTCATGAACACCGTTTGAAATGATATCATCTCTTCCGCTTATTTTACGCTCGATTTCGTAATAATTATCTCCAAGACCGAACGGATCGAAGTCGGATATGAAGATAAAATAACTTTCCGGTAAATCCTCGTACTTACAGCCTTTATTGAGAAATGAAATATCAACATTGGCCTGATAGTAGCGTATGCGTTTCGGATGATGATCCCTGTCTGATTTCTGCACTTCTATGTTGTAAACACGTCCTTTGTCATCTTCAGCTATTATATCCAGTATAACCGAATGAGAAACAAGATTTCTGATTTGGTACTGGGCTTTCGATGAGATAACCCTGAGTGATTTGATACCTGTAATAATCCTCAGAACATAAGTGCAGACATCTACGTCTTCCATAACAGCAGCAAAGAAAGTATCGTCCATAAGATTCAGACTGTTAATGAACATTTTCCTTGCCTCATAGGAACTGATAAAGTCCTGGTAGCCGATGTCTTTAACAGACTCCGGACTGTAGCGGTTTTTGTTTTTATTGTTTTCCTTCATTGTTTTCCTCTTCATTATACCATGTTCCGGACCAGAGGGCAACTGTTTTTATTTAGATAAATTTACCATAGCCCAATTATAACATAAAACGACATAATATGTCAATAGAATCATGGAAAGTTTTTTCAAATTTGAAAAATAGTGATTTTGAATCCAGCCGTTTTTCTCAATTTTTACCAATCACAGCGTTAAAAAATTCCTTTTAAGAAACTGAGAAATGTGAGCGGCGTTAAAAATTTTTCACACCCCTTGTCAAATCCCTGCTTATAGAGTATAATATATAATAAGCGTCAAATAAATCTGTCGTTTATTATGGCTGCAAAATCAATAATTTTAAAGGCGTAACAGCAGGAGTAACTATATTTCCGGATTTGCAGAGAGTATCGGGTGCTGGGATCGGTACATTCCGGGTATGTGTGAAGTGCGGCTGCCAGCCGGGACAGGGAAAAGTTCAGTATCTGTCCCCGTATTACCTGCGTTAAAGGGATTTTTAAGTTATAAACCGGGAGTGGAACCGCGGAATACCGCCTCCTGCAGTGTGTCATAGGTACTGCTGCAGGAGGTTTTTGTTTGTTCGTAAGGTGCAAGAGTTTATTATAGTAAACACAATAAATAAATTGCGTTTACTATTAGCCGATCTGCACGGAGATGAAGCAGTCATCGGATGTGCAAGGCAATATAAATAAAATAATTATAGTGAAAGTCAAATTTTTGACGTTCACTATGATATTCTGGAGGGCTTATATGTTAATCTACAATACTATGACAAGAAAAAAGGAAGAATTCAAACCGATAAATGACGGGGTTGTAAATATCTACGCCTGCGGGCCAACGGTTTACAACTATATTCACATCGGAAATGCAAGACCAATCTGCTCATTTGACGTTCTCAGAAGATATCTTAAGTACAGAGGATATCAGGTAAAGTATGTTCAGAACTTTACTGACGTTGATGACAAGATTATCAGAAAGGCCAATGAAGAGGGCGTTGAATCCCTTGCTGTTTCTGAAAAATATATTGCCGAATACAAAAAGGATGCTCACGGACTTAATGTTATGGACGCAGATGTTCACCCTAAGGTTACAGAGAGCATGGATATTATCATTGATATAGTAAAGACACTTGTTGACAAGGGATATGCATATGAATCAAACGGAGATGTTTATTTCCGTACAGGAAAGTTTGAAGAGTACGGCAAGCTTTCAAAGATGCCGATTGATGAACTCAAGGCGGGTGCGCGTATAGATGTAAATGACCAGAAGGAAGATGCACTTGACTTTGCTGTATGGAAGGCTGCAAAGCCGGGCGAACCTTTCTGGGAATCACCATGGGGCAAGGGCAGACCGGGCTGGCATATTGAATGCTCTGCAATGTCAAGACATCACATAGGAAATACACTTGATATCCACTGCGGCGGTCAGGACCTCATTTTCCCGCATCATGAAAATGAAATCGCTCAGAGTGAGGCTGCAACAGGATGCCCGCTTGCAAATTACTGGGTTCACAACGGGTATATCAACGTTGACAACCAGAAGATGTCCAAGTCACTTGGCAACTTCTTTACAGTAAGAGAGGTTGCAGAGAAGTACGGTTACGAAGTTATAAGATACATGATGATTCAGGCACACTACAGAAGCCCTATTAACTACTGCGTTGAACTCCTTGACTCATGCAAGGCATCACTTGACAGACTTTACAACTGCCGTGAAACCCTTGACAGAGCGGCTGAGATTGCAAAGAGCGGTGAGGTAAGTGCTGAGGCGAACGAAATTTTCGAAAAGAGAAGACAGCAGTTTATTGAAGCTATGGACGATGACCTGAATACGGCAGACGGTATTACAGCAGTTTTTGAACTTGTAAGAGACCTCAACACCATGTCAGCTGACAGCAGTACTTCAAAGGAACAGCTTATGGCAGGTGCGGCACTGTTTGATGAGCTCACAGGCGTTCTCGGTATAGTTTCTGTCTCTTATACACATCTCCGAGCCCACGAGACAGGCAGAAATCT
>CAMCOJ010000376.1 GCA_945876405.1 uncultured Ruminococcus sp. | reverse complement strand
GAACACAGACCAGCAAATTATGATTTTACTCTGACATCCATTGTAAGTCTGCTGCTTTCCCTATATGGGCGCACAAGCATATATACCAAAAATGCAAGGATAATCACAGCAAAGATAAGTCCGATAACATTCACACTTCCTGTGAACAGAAGTCCGAACTGATAGATGATAAGTGATACTGCATAAGCAAATAAGCACTGATATGCAATTGCAAATGCTGTCCACTTCGGATTGTTCATCTCACGCCTGATAGCACCGATAGCCGCAAAGCAAGGCGCACAAAGGAGATTAAACACAAGGAATGAATATCCCGACAGTGCGGTGAAGCCTGATGTCATAAGTCCCCAGATCTCGTCACCGTTTTCTGATATTTCGCCGCCAAAGTGGAACAGCGTACCGAATGTGGCAACAACATTTTCTTTTGCGATAAGTCCTGTAACCGCTGCAACAGCCGCTTTCCAGTCGCCCCAGCCGAGTGGAGCAAACAGAGGAGCAATTATCCCTCCTGTCTTTGCAAGTACCGAGTTATCAAGATCCTCTGTCATTCCAAATGAACCGTTTTCAACTCCAAAACTTTGCATGAACCAGAGAACCACAGTTGAAAGAAGAATTATCGTTCCTGCCTTTTTGATAAACGACCAGCCACGTTCCCACATTGAACGGAGAACATTGCCGACGGTAGGAAGATGATATGCAGGAAGCTCCATTACAAAGGGAGCTGGCTCTCCTGAAAACAGCTTTGTCTTTTTAAGCATAATTCCGGATATAATAATTGCAGCCATTCCTATAAAATACGCAGAAACTGCAACCCAGCCTGCGTTATCAAAAAGCGCACCTGCTATAAGTCCGATTATCGGAAGTTTTGCTCCGCAGGGAATGAATGTTGTTGTCATAATTGTCATTCTGCGGTCACGCTCGTTCTCGATTGTACGGCTTGCCATAACGGCAGGAACACCGCAGCCTGTTCCGATAAGCATAGGGATAAATGATTTGCCCGAAAGACCGAACTTTCTGAAAATTCTGTCCATTACGAAAGCGATACGAGCCATATATCCGCAGGATTCAAGAAATGCAAGGAAGATAAACAGCACAAGCATCTGAGGAACAAATCCGAGAACTGCACCCACACCGCCAATTATGCCATCAACTACAAGCCCTGTCAGCCATTCAGCACAGCCGGTATTCTCTAAAACAGAACGCGCCCCGGGGATTATCCATTCACCGAAGAAAACATCATTTGTCCAGTCTGTAGCCCATCCCCCTATGGTAGTTATTGAAACATAATACACAACAAACATTACTGCTGCAAAAATCGGCAGAGCAAGAAAACGGTTTGTGACTACCTTATCTATCTTGTCAGAAACTGTAAGACCGCCTTTGTTCTTCTTTTTCAGACAATCTTTAATAATCACACCTATGTAATTATAGCGTTCGTTTGTAATAATACTTTCGCTGTCATCATCCATTTCTTTTTCAGCAGCTGCAATATCAGTCTCAATATGAGCCTTATTTGCCCCTGATATATTCAGTGTTTCATACACTTTTTCATCACGCTCAAAAAGTTTTACAGCATACCATCTTTGCTGTTCTTCCGGGATATCATTGAGTACGCATTCCTCTATATGTGCAATCGCATGTTCCACACAACCGCTGAATTTATGCTGTGGTATTGTTCTGATACCTGATTCTGCTGCTTTGACTGCAGCAGCAGCAGCTTCATTTATACCGGTTCCCTTAAGTGCGGAAATTTCAACTACCTCGCACCCAAGCTCACCTGCAAGTTTTTCTGTATTTATCTTATCCCCGTTTTTTCGCACAACATCCATCATGTTCACTGCACAGACAACAGGTATTCCAAGTTCAGTAAGCTGAGTTGTAAGATAAAGATTTCGTTCAAGGTTTGTTCCGTCTATAATATTAAGAACAGCATCCGGACGTTCACCGATAAGATAGTTTCGTGCAACAACCTCTTCAAGAGTGTACGGTGAAAGAGAATAAATTCCCGGAAGGTCAGTAATGATAACATCTTTGCGTCCTTTAAGACGACCTTCCTTTTTCTCAACAGTAACCCCCGGCCAGTTTCCGACAAACTGATTAGAGCCTGTAAGAGCATTAAAAAGTGTGGTTTTGCCTGCATTCGGATTTCCCGCAAGCGCAATTCTTATTTCCATAATAAATCCTTTCCGAAGTTAGATATAGCTAACTTAAAAGTAAAAAAATTATTCGGTTTCTATCATTTCTGCATCTGCTTTCCTTAAAGAAAGCTCATATCCGCGAACAGTAACTTCAATCGGATCGCCTAACGGTGCTAATTTGCGGACATATATTTCGGTACCCTTTGTTATACCCATGTCCATGATTCTTCGCTTTACTGCACCCTCTCCGTTCAGCTTCTTTACCTTTACGGTTGAACCTGGTTCAGCATTTTTCAGTGTCATTGAAACTCCTCCTTCACACCATAATTTTACATGCCATTTCTCCGGAAACAGCAACTCTTGAATCCTTAACACTGACAATAACGTTTCCGCCTGTTTTACTTATTACTGTCACTGTACCTCCGGCAACAAAACCTAAGTTTTCAAGAAATTTTCTTGTATCGGGATTTCCACCGACCTTTTTAATAATTTTTTCTTCACCTGAATCTGCAAATGTAAGTGGCATCATAAATTCACCCTTTCGAATTGTTAGCATCGACTAACTTTAGAGCATTATTTAAGGGTTAGATATAACTAACCCTTAATCATAATACTATCTTTAGGAATATTTGTCAAGCAATATTTTTAACTTTGTATTATTGAACAAAAAAGCCGGTTAGTTATAGGTAACTACTTATTAAAATTATAAAATCTCAATATATCAGTTACAGTATTGATTCAAAATACTTTTCAGTGCAC
>CAMCOJ010000375.1 GCA_945876405.1 uncultured Ruminococcus sp. | reverse complement strand
ATCATAAGATATACAGGAAGAGCGGTAAGAGAAAATCCGGGATATTTTACGGAAAATTACAGCTTTGTTTTTTCAGCTGATGTCAGCATGGATAATTTTGCTGAATTTGCATACGGTTCATTCTGTGGAATGGCTGTGACGGTTTTTAATCTGGTTCCGTCATTTACAAATATGTTCGGAAAAAGCATTTTTCCTGCCAGTGCAGATGCATGGGCGAGAGGAAATACGGAGGAAATAAAGAGGAATGCTGAAAAGGCTGTTAAGATAACTGCTATGGCTGCACTTCCTGCCGGATGCGGAATCTGTATTCTGTCAGGTGACATACTTTCATTTCTGTTTCCGCACTCAGCGGCAGAAACAATGTTCTGTACAGAATCGCTCAGATATCTTGGAATTTCTGTTATCTTTCTGTGTCTTTCTTTTCCTGTTTTCAGTATACTTCAGGCGATAGGAAAGGCAGGAACAGCGGCACGGATTATGTTTGCAGGTACAGTTTTAAAGGCATTGGGAAATGTTTTGCTTGTGAGAATTCCATGGCTTAATGTTTCAGGAGCGGCAATCTCCACAGGCCTTTGTTATCTGCTGATATTTATTATGTCACTGTATAAACTTAAAAAAATTACAGGGATAAGGTTCAGCCTGTTTAAGCTTCTGGCCGGTCCGCTGTATGCCTCTCTTATGTGTTCGGCTTCTGCATGGATTGTCAGATCGGCTCCGTTTCTGCCTGTAAATGAAAAAGTGAAGTTTGTTGTTTCTGTTTTATGTGGTGCCGCTGTGTATTCCATGTTATTGTTTTTCCTCGGTGAGTACAAATTTTTTTCGGAAACAGCAGAGTGCGGGAAACACTGTGAAAACTACCTGGCTTAAATTACAATAAACGTTGAATTTAACAAACATGTTTCAAAAATTTGTATCGAAAAATTATTGAAAACGATTAACTTAAGTGGTATAATTGAACTAATGAATTTAAGAAGATGCCCGTGGTAACAGAGAGGGCATTTTTCTGCCACTTTTTAAGAAGGAGTTTGTGTAAATGAATAAAAAATTTATTTCAGCAGTGTCCTGTGCAGCGGCTCTCGCTCTCGGACTTACAGGTATTTCTTCACCTGCATTTGTAAACGATAACAGCAACAGCAGTTATGCAGTGGTTTCAACAGTAAGTGCAGCTGAGACCATGAGAAATATCTCGTCGGCAGAACTTGTAAAGGACATGGGACTTGGCTGGAACCTTGGAAATACCTTTGACAGCCTCTGTGCATGGATTCAGAACGGTACACCTGAACAGTATGAAACCGGCTGGGGAAATCCTGTTACAACAAAGGAAGTTATAAAGAAGGTTAAGGAAACAGGTTTTAAAACAGTTCGTATTCCTGTAACCTGGATCAACGCAATGGACACAACAACCAACAAGGTAGACGATGCTTTTATGGCAAGAGTCAAGGAAGTTGTGGACTGGTGCATTGAAGAAGATCTCTATGTAATCATCAATGTACATCATGACGGAGGCGTCGGTGAAACTGCCTGGATCAGAAATGCTGTAAATGACTATGCCGGTGTTGAAAAGAGATTTGAAACATTATGGACACAGATTTCAGAGACTTTTAAGGATTATTCAGATTACCTTGTTTTTGAAGGTATGAATGAGATTGACTTTGGTTCAGTATCCAAGAACGATGCCTATAACCTTATGAACAAGCTTAACCAGAAATTTGTTGATACGGTAAGAGCAACAGGCGGAAACAACGCTCAGAGACATCTCCTCATTTCAGGATACAATACAGATATTGATCTTACAAGCGACGCAAGATTTGTAATGCCTGAGGACAGTGCCGGAAAGCTTATGCTTTCACTTCACTACTATTCACCTCCGCAGTTCGCTGTTGCAGAATCTAACTGTACCTGGTGCACACCTCAGACAACATGGGGTACTGCAGATGACTATGCACAGCTTGATGCGGCAATGATGAAGATATATACAAACTTCATCAGCAAGGGAGTTCCTGTCATTATCGGTGAATACGGCGTACTTACTGAAGCAGAAAACAACAAGGACAAGGAATCAATCAGAAAGTATCTCTCAGCCGTTTCAGAAAAGGCTCTTTCATATGGTATGTGCCCTGTTCTCTGGGATGCAGGAAGCAGTGGTGATATGAAGTTCCTCGACAGAAAGACAGCCACATGGAACGATCCGGCAATAGAGAATAATTATAAGGAAATTGCTGCAAAGCTTGCATCAGGAGATATTGAAGAACAGAATCCTGAAATCAAGCAGTACGATGAAAAAGTTGTAAGTATTCCTGCAGACGGCTGGGTAACAGTAGGTGCAGACAAGTCAAAGCTCTGCGGCATACGATTCAACATCAGCTGTTCAACTTCATGGGACAGCCAGGGCGGCGGCGGAATAAACTATGCTGACGACTGGGAAAACTGCACAGAATTCGGATTCAACAGTGTTTATGATACAGTAGAGGTTATTTTCACTGATGCTCAGAGAGCAAAGCTTGCTGATAAGATAGGTGTATTCTTCTGGTGGACTCTTCTTGATACTCCGGGAGATGAGAACTCAGGTCATGCGAGTGAACTTTCATTCAGGGACGGAAAGATTACTCTTCTTTTTGAAGGAACAGGTCAGCCGGCAGTTACAACTCCTGCAGTCACAACACCTGCAGTTACAACATCTGTGCCTCCGGCAACAACATCACAGCCTCCTGTTACTACCACAAAACCTGCTGAAACAACAACAGCTACTGAGGCGCTTAAAGGAGACGTTGATGTAAACGGTGTAATAAGTACGTCAGACGTTGTAAAGCTTATGCAGGCGCTTATCGGCAAAGTTGAACTTACAGGCTGTCTCTTATACACATCTCCGAGCCCACGAGACAGGCAGAAATCTC
>CAMCOJ010000374.1 GCA_945876405.1 uncultured Ruminococcus sp. | reverse complement strand
ATTTCTGCCTGTCTCGTGGGCTCGGAGATGTGTATAAGAGACAGGCATTGTATTGGTTGAAATATTTTATTGTTTTATGTACAATGACAAGAAAAAGCGATAATTCAATCAAATTAACATATTTTTATTCTATCACATAATTAAGGATGTGTCAACATTATTTTGATAATGTAATTTACTGGTTATTGTCATAATTCTCAGGACTGATTGCAGAGGTTTTTACCTTTTATATATGGCAGCTGTTGGGCTCAAGTACGATTTTTTTGTCTGAAACACCGACTTTTACCGTATCTCCTGCTTTTATTGAACCTGATATAATATTTTCTGTCAAAACATTTTCTATTTTATCAGCAATTATTCTTTTGAGTGGTCTTGCACCGTACAGTTTTGTTTCAGGATTTCCTGCTATCAATTCTGTAACTTCATCAGAAAATGACAGATGAATATCTATCTTTACTGCTCTTTCTGAAAGCTGTCCGAGGAGCAGGAGAGTTATTTTTTTCAGAGAATCAAGGGAAAGCGGTTCAAAAATAACGATACCGTCCATTCTGTTAAGAAGTTCAGGGCGAAACATCTTCATCAGCGATTCGGTCATTTTGCTTTCAAAATAATTATTTTTGTTTTCTGTATCAGAAAAACCAATGTTATTTTTCTGAACTATTTTTTCTGCTTCGGCGTTTGTTGTAAGTATAATGAAATTATTTTTGACACTTGTTATTCTTCCGAGTGAATCATGAAATTCGCCTTCATCCGTTATCTGCAGAAGAAGGTTCAGTACGTCAGGGTGTGCTTTTTCAACTTCGTCAAAGAGTATTACTGAATAAGGTTTTTTTCTGATCAGGTCAGACAGAGTATTGCATTCACCATATCCTGTATATCCGGGAGGTGAACCTATGAGTTTTGAAACCGAATGCTGTTCCATATATTCACTCATATCAAGTTTTATAAGGCTGTTTTCATTATCAAAAACCACGTTCGAAACTGCTTTGGCAAGTTCTGTCTTGCCCACGCCGGTAGGGCCTGCAAACATAAAAGCAGCAGAAGGTTTGTTTTCTTCTCTCAGACCGATACGATATCTTCTGATAGCTTCAGCAACTTTTTTTATCGCTTTGTCCTGACCAATGATATGTTTCTGAAGTTCGGCTTCTATTCCTGCCAGTTTTGCATTTTCGTCAATATCAGTATTATTGACCGGTATGCCTGTCCAGAGAGATACAACCTCGTTTACATCCTCCGTAGTTACACTTATTTCATAGTCAGAATCTTCATTAAATTCTTTTTCGGACAGACTTTCTATCAGCTGTTTTTTTATATCCTGTATATCCGTATGCTTTTTCAGGCGGGAATTCCGGATAACTGCGTGTGAGCAGGCTTCGTCTATAATGTCTATTGCTTTATCAGGCAGAAACCTGTCAGGTATATATTTTTCCGACAACTGTACAGCCTGACTTAGAATTTCATCCGGGATATTTACTGAGTGAAATTTTTCATATCCCGGACGTATTCCTGAGAGAATCTGAAAGAGTTCATCGTGCTTCGGTTCTCTTACTGTAACCGGCTGGAATCTTCTTTCAAGTGCATTGTCGGATTCGATAAATTTACGGTATTCTGAATATGTTGTTGCTCCTATTATCTGAATATCCCCGCGTGCAAGTTCAGGTTTAAGTATGTTAGCAGCATCTATAGCCCCTTCGGCTGCTCCGGCTCCGGCTATGGTGTGAAGTTCATCTATGAAAAGAATTATATCTCTGCATTTTTTTGCCTCATCAATGCAGTTTTTTATTCTTTCCTCAAAATCGCCTCTGTATCTCGCACCGGCAAGCATAGAAGTAAGATCAAGAGACAGAATATATTTGTTTCTCAGAACCGAAGGAACATTTCCGTGCACTATATCCTGTGCAAGACCTTCAACAATAGCCGTTTTTCCTACTCCGGCCTCCCCGATAAGACAAGGATTGTTTTTGCTTCGGCGTGTAAGTATCTGTATAAGTCTTTCGGTTTCATTTTCACGTCCTATAACGGGATCAAATTCTTTTTTCCATGCCGCTTCTGTAAAGTTTCTTGTGTATCTTTTAAGATTCGGATACAGTCTTTCGTCAAGTTTTACATATGTTGAGACGGGAATTCCGGAAAATGATTCGAGACATTCTGACTTGATTTTTTCGATATCAGCACCGAGAGATTTCAGCATTGTATATCCTCCGCATGTTCTGCAGTTCAGAATCTCAGAAAGCAGGTATTCTGTACCGGTAAGAGCAGCGCCTTTTTTTCTTGCCGTTTCAGAGGCTCTGCTGAGTGTATCTGAAAGATGCGGTGTTATATCATCTTCGGATAAAATCAGAGGAATTCCACTTCCGATTGTGTATTTAAGATATTTTGCTGTTCCTTCACATGTTATTCTGTTGTTATCAAGAATCGCTCCTGCTATATTTGATTTTTCAGCGGTAAATCCGTATATCATATGTTCGGTACCAACGAAAGTATGTCCGAGTTCACCGGCGATTCTTACGGTATGCTCAAAAACTGAAACAGCTTTACCTGTAAATTCATTTCTGTTAATCATATCAGTCTATCATCTCTTTCGGATAAATATTGAAAACTATATCCATTATACATTCCGGAACCGGAGAAAAATGTAGAAATAAACAGTCAGGAAAATGCACACTGCAGAAATTTCGGTGCAATGTGCATTTTTCTGTATATCAAAGCTGTCTGACAACGGGTACAAAAGGCATTTCGTGACAGCTGCAGCTGTACCTTGTGTTTTCCGGCCGTATGTCTGACATGCTGTAATATATTTTATGCAGAAACTTAATAAATGTAACATGGCAAAAAATGTCATACATATGAATTTTAAAAAAGGTATGGAAAAAACATTTTATTTCATGTATAATAGATAC
>CAMCOJ010000373.1 GCA_945876405.1 uncultured Ruminococcus sp. | reverse complement strand
AATCCGGAGGGACTATATAAATATTTATTTATTGATCTAAAACAAATATACATATTCTTTGTTATGCCTAAAATACATAAAAGCAGATGGTTGATAGTGCATAAAAAAATGAAATAATTTTTTTCCATTGAATTTACATTTTTTATCTGTTATAATTGTTATAGATAAAAAATAATTTTTTTATTATTACCAGCCTGGGAGGAATTATTTATTTCAAAGAAAGCGTTTTTGTTTCAGGGAGTAGGAAGCGATATTGACAAATCACTTGCTATGCTTAATGAGGAGGAAATGAATTATTTTTATGGATTATGTGACCGTGTATCTGATTTCACGGACCTTAATCTGAAAAAATACCTTTTTGACAAATCTTCATTAAGCGGACTTGATAAAACATTTGCGGAGTGGATTATAACCGGACTTTGCGACTGTACTGTATATGATTCTTTACTTAAACACGGAATAACGCCGGACTATATTGCAGGATACAGTCTGGGCTTAAACAACGTATGTTTCTGTTCCGGTTCTGTTACACTTGAGGAATCAATTACAATTTTAAAAGGTGTTATATCAAGTATATCTGAAGCATCCAAAAGTTCAGAACAGTATGGTATGGGTGTAATTATTGGTCTGGAATATGAAACGGTAACTGGTCTGATTGCTGATTTTGTTCCAAAAGACAGATTGGCAGTTTCAAGTATTAACTCTGAAACATTCATAGTAGTTTCCGGTTTTCTTTCGGAGGTTAAAAAAATTTTGCAGAAAAGTGCTGAAGAGGGAGCAATAAAAACCATTTTGCTTGATGTTCCATGTGCTTTTCACAGTAGTCTTATGACAGATTACTCAAAGCCTTATTTTTCAAACTTACAGAGTCTGAAGTTTAAAAACAGCAGTATTCCGATAGTATCTGTTTACAGTCAGAGAGAGCTTACAGAAGCTAAGGATATATCGGATGAACAGAAACGAAACTTCCTTGAACCAATGAAGTGGAAACAGACAATTCAATATCTGGAAAACGCAGGGGTAACTGAATTCTGGGATATGAGTACACTTGCTGCAGTAAAAAAGGCTTCACGATTAACCAGTCCGGATTCTAAATTCAAAACAATCAAATCATTAAGAAATTTTGATTAACTATTCAGGAGGATTACAACCATGAGAGAGATAACAGAAGAAATAAAAAATGAAATTAAGGACATGATTTTTGACTACTACGCTGAAGAATGCGAAATCGACCCATCAGAGATTTCACTTGATTCAAACCCACAGGACGACCTTGGCGGAGATTCACTTATGTTCGTAGAACTTATTGAATTAGCGTCAGAAAAATATGACATGGACGTTAAACTTCAGAGCGTAGGCAAGTACCTTCTCAAGGCGCCGCTTAACACTATGCAGGATGTTATCGATGTATTCTGCAAGATTTATCAGTACGGCAATGAGATAGTAAATCTCTGATAATTAAGCGGTATTTTTATAATGACATACAAATCAAATTTATCTACACTTGAAATAACAGGAGATTCAGCAGTTATAACGATAGAGAACGGAAAAAAGAATCTTCTGACAATACCTGAGTTTATTGATAAGGCTGTTCTCGAAGATGCTTTGAAAGCTAACCCGCAGGTAACATCACTTATCATTACAGGTGCGGGCAGACATTTTTCCCATGGAGCAGATGTAACTCATTTTAATCACCCGATGTGTTCGCCTATGCACAGTACTCATACTGAGTTACTGCGAAAAGCCAAAGAGTTACTGCTATACATTGAGAATCTTCCGGTTATAACAGTTGCAGCAATTAACGGGGGCTGTTTTGGCGGTGGTCTGGAGATTGCACTAAGCTGTCAGTTCAGGATATGCTCAAAATCCGCATTTCTTGGACTTCCGGAAGTGAACCATGGCGTTATTCCCGGAATGAACGGTGTGGAAAGACTTACCAGAGTGGTAGGGAAAAGCAAAGCAATTTCCATGATACTCTCAGGTGAGATTCTTACAGCGGCTGATGCTAAAAAACTTAAGCTGGTTCATCATGTTTCTGAAAAAAAAGACTGTATGAACGATGCAGCTGAATTTGTACGAACACTTAAGGAAGGAAAAAGTGCACTTCAGATAAAGAGCATAATCAGCCTGGCTAACAGTACAGCAGGCGGAAACCCGATAGACCCTGAAGACACTTCATTTGACAGTGTTCTTTCTGACAAGATATCAAGGGGAGTGGAAGATTGATGAAAAGTACATACTACACAGTTGTAAGAGGGTATGAACTCGATTCTTTCGGACATCTTAATAATGCTGTTTATCTAAATTACGCAGAACAGGCAAAATGGGAATTTCTTAATGAAAACAAATTACTGGAAACAGTTCAGGAGTATGGGCTGTTTCCTGTTATAATGGAAAACAACATCCGGTATATGCATGAATTCAGATTATTGGATAAAGTACGAATAGAAACGGATTGGAGCTGTACCCGCAGCATACTCCATTTCACACATACTTTTTTTAATGACTTTACTGGTTTAAAATCATGCAGAATTACCGGTAAACTTATGTTTGCTGACATAAACCGGATGATTTTCGATATTCCTGACGAATTATATGACTTTATTCAGGAGGAAAAACATTGACAACCGAAATACATAAAAACTATATGATAGTCAGCAGTATAGATTCTATGGGACAACTTATGTCCTGCAGTATTCCTGAGGAAAAAGATATTGCTGCAGTTGTTATAAATACAGATGCAGAATTTCAGATTAATGAAGACGGGAAAAAATATCTTGAGAACTCCGGTTTTTTGACTATACTTTACAGTACTGATTTTTCAAAGTTTTCAGTTGATTTTCTGATGTGTTTTGATATACGTTTATCAGACAGTGATTATTTTATCACACAGGAAATATTCAAAGATATTAATAT
>CAMCOJ010000372.1 GCA_945876405.1 uncultured Ruminococcus sp. | reverse complement strand
TTATAATATGTTTCTTCAGTTCCGGAAAGATATGCAATCATATCAGGAATATATTTCCATAAATTATTAAGTTCGTCCTGCCTGAAAATAAAGCCCTCCGCTGAGCATATCGGTCTGTCAAACTGGTCGTATCCGGTTATATGACAGAAGGTACAGAGCATGCTTGTTTTTCTGCCCTTGTAAAATATGAAACTGTCCGCTGTTTCTTTCAGTATATCCATTTCGTTTTCGTGAAGGTTGTCGCGGATTTTCATAATGTGGCTTATTGTTTTTCTGTACTCACGGTATTCATCTGTGTCTGTTTTAAGCCACGGGGGAAGGTACATATCAAAGTAATCGTGAGTTATTGTTCTTCCGTACAGGAATACATCTAATTTCATATAATCACCCCGCTATCGCACTTATGCCGCTGTCATCGGGTTTCTTTTCCATTATGAGACTTTCTTTTACTCTGAGATAATTATAAGGTATTCTTATGTATCTGAGAACTGTGTCTGTCTCTTCAAGCTGGGATTTGAAAATCTTCATTTTGTTTCTGTATTCCTTCGACATCTTTGTAAGCACTGAAGCCTTTTCCATATCGCTTATTTTTATATGAAGTCCTGTTACAGCTTCACTTACTGTTCTGTAAATGCTGTAGAACAGTACACTGTCTATTCCGTACGGAACTATCTCTGCATCAGGTGTAATATGATTTGTCACCGGATCAACGCTGTTTCTTCCCACAGCTGAAGTTCTGACTATACCAAAAGTCCAGCCGTTTCTTTCAATTATTCTCAGGGTTGTTTCAAAGGCATGCATTATCCTGTCTGTAAGAATCTCGTCATCGCCGGAAACTTCAGGTGAGTCATCCTTGGTAAGTACAAAGAGAAATGTCATGTTTTTATTGACAAACTGGTTGGTATTGAAGAATGTGTTTATGTCATCGCAGCCCAGTGCCGTGTTAAACTCCGCAGCTGACTCTGCTCTGCTCAGTCTTATGGCATCGGCAAATATCAGAATAACATTGCTGCTCAGAAGTTCGTTCTTAACATCTTTTACTTCGTCTCCGGATTTTTCATTCACAAGGTTTTCAACAAATCCGCCCTTATAGTCTATAAAACTGACCGTACATAAAGGCGAGGAGCTGCTGTAGCAGTCATCAAAAAGACTGAGTATGTATTTTTTCGTATTCTCAGTGCTGACAGATGTAAAGCTTCTGTTGCTTCTTATCGAATATCTTCTTACGTCTCCGATACTTGTTTCGGAAAGATTGTCAGCCTGATAAGGAAGTATTCTGAAAAGATGACTGCGGTCGTCATTTTTCATGTCACATACCTCAACGTTTCCGGAAATAAATGTATCGCATATTCCCGAGAGGAAAGCGGTTTTTCCCGAACCGCTAACTCCGAGCATAGAAATTTTTATCTCATTCATAAATTATTCCCCTTCTCAAAAACAGGAACATCTTCCGGTTCAAAACGGTATTTTTCTTCAGGCGGTACATTCTTCATACTGCGTATACGCGGATACCTTTTCTTCCTCATATCAGCAAGAAATCTCTCCACCGCTCTTGCATTTCCTGTTTTTTCATTTCTCGTTCTGTACAGCTCTTCCATATACTCTCTTACTTTAATAAGCGCCTCATCTGTACAGATATCCTTTGAATCCCTGCACATCTTCAGGAAAATTTCAGTAAGCTGCTCCGGATTGTAATCCCTGAAATCATACCTTGTACAGCGTGAAAGAATACCTGCATTCGATGAAATGAAGTCCTCGTACTCGCTGCTGTACACTATGAAAACAACGTTAAATTTTTTCCTCTCATCAACCATGCGGTTCATCATGGAATTCAGGGCTGCATGACCGTAGTTTTTGTCCTTTGAAAGCTGGTAGGCCTCTTCTATTACAAGGACAGCATTGTTCTGCGCAGCTTCATCCATTTTTTCGTTTATAAGTTTCTGTGAGTCACCGACATGAGTTCCGATTAATGACGAAGCATCAACTATAACAGGACTTCTTCCTCCCAGCAGACCTGTGGCGTAGTATAGCTGTGACAGAAGCTTTGCTGCGGTTGACTTGCCTGTTCCCGGATTTCCTACCCAGATCATATGCTCTGGTCCCGGATAAGGTATTCCCTTGTCCGTACATTCATCGTAAAGATTGCACTGGTCGTCAAACATCTGTTCAAGAAAATCCATACCGATGTATTTTTTCAGCTCTGCATATGCTTCATCACGTGTTGAGGCACCGAATCCTTCGAAAAGATGTTCCGAACCCGAAAAATCCTTCTTTTCAATCACCGGATATGCCTCATGTGTTCGCATCTGCGCATTGCCGGCAACAGACTTTGCAAGGGTAATTATATCACGGGCATTACCAAAGGTTTTTCTGTCTCTCTCACGGTAGAGATTTACAAAATAACAGCCAAGATTTTTATCGGTATCTTCTGACAGGGTAAGCTTTTTTCCCGCCATATACTCTCTGAAAATTCTTTCAAGAATATCAGGTGTATAGTCGTCTATGGTAATGATATTTTTCATACTGAATCTCGAAGGAAGACCTTCGTTCATTCTGAAAAAATCTTTCATGCGTTGCTCGTATCCGGCAACAACAACACAAAAATGATATTTTGGATTTGTCATGGCCGCCACAAGTGTATTAATTACCTCTGCACAGTAGTTTTCACCGCCCGATGAAGATGAATCACCGAGATTAACAAGTGAATACACCTCGTCTATAAACAGCACTCCTCCCTGTGCCCTCTCAACTGCATTAACTGTATTTATAGCTGAAGCACCCACATACTGTCCCACAAGTGTGTCTCTTGATGCACATAAGGTATGTCCTGAGGAAAGCATGCCGTGCTTATGCTGTCTCTTATACACATCTGACGCTCCCGACGATACTCCTTGTGTAGATATCCGTGGTCGCCGTATCATTAAAAAAAAAAG
>CAMCOJ010000371.1 GCA_945876405.1 uncultured Ruminococcus sp. | reverse complement strand
ATTTTGTATATACTATAACATAAATATAATTATTTTTAAGGAGGATAAGAATATGGACAGACTAAAAGGAAAAGTTGCTGTTGTTACAGGATCAACCAGTGGCATCGGAGTTGGAATAGCAAAGCTTTTTGCTGCAGAAGGTGCAAAGGTGGTTATCTGCGGAAGACGTGAATCCAAGGGTCAGGCTGTTGTTGACAGTATCGTTGCTGATGGAGGAGAGGCGTTCTATCATTTTATGGATATCACTGTACCTGAAAGTATTGAGAATCTTCTTGCCGATACTGCTGAAAAGTACGGAAAGATTGATATACTGGTCAATAATGCAGCCAATGTCGGACTTAAGGACGGACGTGTCGATGAAATCACGCTCGAAATGTGGGACAATATTTTCCAGAGCGATATTCGTGGTACTTTCTATGCAATCAAATGTGTTATTCCGTACATGAGGGAAAACAAAGGCGGTTCTGTAATAAATATCGGTTCCATGGCTTCCTGCGGAGGAGACCTCGGATCCACTGCTTATGCCTGTGCAAAGGCGGGGATAGATATGCTCACAAAGTCGACAGCACTTCAGTACGGAAAGGAAAATATACGCTGCAACTGTGTGCGCCCGGGACTTATTGTCACACCTGAAAATGATGCTCACGTTCCTCAGGCGCTTAAAGACGTATTCCTCAATAATATCATGGTGAACCGTTATGGTTCTCCTTCAGATATTGCAAATATGTGCCTGTATCTTGCTTCCGATGAAAGTGAATATTTTACAGGTCAGGTTGTTACAGTAGACGGAGGATTAAATGCACATGTTTCTACTGTCGGAGAATTTAAAAAGCTGAATTCACGTACATGGTAAGTGTTTCCTGTCAGTAAAAATATTACAATACAAATGCTCTGTACCGAACCGGTACAGAGCATTTTAATGAATGTTTTTATATTTTAAAGCGTATCGAATTACAGAAGTTCGATGATTTCGTCGCGTATTTCATCATATGCCGGTCCGATAAGACCAAAATCTTTTTCCTTATATGTCCACGCGGCACGTCCTATACCGTATTTTTCGAAAACACTGTTTATATCACGGTACCACTTTATTGATTCTTTTGGATCAGCTCTGTCAATAACACCGTATTCACCACAGTAAAGTGCTACGTTTCTTTCTGCAGCAACTTCAATTGCCTCTCTGAAGAGCTTTTCAAAGAAATCGGGACCAATTTCGTTAAAGCCAAATTTGTCGTTAAGAAGGAAACCTGCCCTGTCCGCAAGATAGTCTTTTGAGTTCTTCATATATTCTTCGAATGATGCAGGATATGATATCCTGAAGTCAAGTGGCATTGTTTCAATCCAGTAAGCCCCCTGATGAGTGTAGATAAGCGGTTCGTAGCAGTGGAAAGTGTAGATTATATTTTCATCTGCAGGAGGGTCAAGGAGAATTATTGAAGTTACTGCGTTGTTTTCAACTCCTCCGACAATAATACGTATATCTTTCGAAATTTCGCGGATAATTTTTATAGCCTTTGCAGCAATTTCGTTCCACTGGACAGCAACTGAAGGGTCAACCACTTCGTTGAGGAGTTCGAGGATAAGCATATCCTTGTGTTTGCTGTATCTTTTTGCAAGGTCTTCCCAGATTCTGTAGAATCTTTCCTGGAGTTCCTTGCTTTCAAAAAAATTGGAACTCTTCTGGTCGTCAAAAACATATCCGGCAGTTTTGTGAAGATCAAGTACGATATTGAGTCCATATTTTTTGCACCATTTGATACAGTTTTCTATGCATTTGTGTCCGAGTTCCACAGGATTTTCGTTTTCATCCTGTATAATATCATAGTCAACCGGGAGACGTACGTGGTCAACCTTCCATGATGCGATTCTCTTGATGTCATCTTCAGTGATAAATCCGTTTATATATTCCGGATTGTTTTCGCCCTGTGAAATCCAGCCACCAAGGTTTATACCTTTCATGAATCCTTCAAGTTTTTTTACTTTAGCCAATTTGATCAACTCCTGAAAATAATTTTTTAACGTTTACGTCACCTATATTATAACTCTGAAATTGTTGATAGTATATCATAAATATGTGTATACATAATAATTTATTGACATTTCTTTGAAAACATATAAAAAAAACCGATGAACTGCTGAAAAAACAAAAAGAATATTGAAAAAATTTT
Organism: uncultured Ruminococcus sp.; assembly: GCA_945876405.1. Lineage (GTDB taxonomy): Bacteria > Bacillota > Clostridia > Oscillospirales > Ruminococcaceae > HUN007. Next base: position 773 of record CAMCOJ010000371.1, on the reverse strand, counting down.
TTCTTTATTATATAATAAAAGATGATTTTTATCGAGGAGGTTTTGAATGAGTATTATTAATGAAAATCCGGAGGATAATGCTACCGACAAAAAAATGTTTGAGCATTTATTTACTCAGAGAGAAGAAAATTTTGAACATGCTTCGTTTGACAGAGAAATAGCCTTTTATGAGAGTATTTGTACAGGGGATATTGAAAAGGTGAAACTGCTCTCCACACCGCTTTGCAGCGGAGGATACGGAAATCTTTCAAAGGATCCGTTAAGAAATCTGAAATATCATTTTGTTGTCTCCGTTGCTATGATTACACGTTTCTGTATAAACAGCGGGATGACTCCTGAAGAGGCGTATAACCTCAGCGATGTTTATATAATGAAAGCAGATGTCTGTACCAGAGAAGAAGAAGTTCATGAGATTCACGATCAGATGATTCTGAGTTTTACCAAGAGAATGAGAAGTGTAAAGAATTCGAAAGTTTATTCAAAACAGGTTATAAAGGCGATTGACTATATCAGCGAACATCTGCATGACAAAATAAAAATGCAGGACGTGGCTGACTATCTTAAACTTAGTCTGCCGTATTTTTCACGTCTTTTCAAATCCGAAACCGGTGTTACTTTCAGTGAATATGTAACAATCAGGAAGGTTGAAGTAGCTGCAGATATGATCAGGTATTCCGGAAGTTCCATACTTGAAATAAGCAATATCCTTAACTTCAGTACTCAGAGCTATTTCATAAAGGTTTTTAAAAAATATACCGGAACAACTCCTAATG
>CAMCOJ010000370.1 GCA_945876405.1 uncultured Ruminococcus sp. | reverse complement strand
TTTCTGCCTGTCTCGTGGGCTCGGAGATGTGTATAAGAGACAGGATTCAGTCAGAGCGGAAACCGCTCCGGCTGCTGCATCTCAGGTAATTAGTCTGCAGGACCCAGCTTGATCCTGTCAGGAGCTACAAGATATTGTCTTAACCGTGCAAGTGATGCCAGGCTGATTTTTGAACCGTCACCAAGAATATCACCTGCTGCTATCTGTGCTTCATTAAACTTAATATCACCGATAAGATAAAGACTGAGATAAGAAAGATCAGTAACATCAATCCTCCCGTTCCCGTCAAAGTCTCCGTAAAGAATCCTATCGCCCCCACCGGGTTTTGTAACCGGTGTTGTTACTGTAACATCAGGTACCTCCTGAACTGTGTCATCGGAAATATCTCCGTAGATAACTCCGCGTCCGTTTGTACCGAAGAATACTCTTCCGTATTTTCTGAGGTCACCTGTTATTGCGTAGTTTATTGAAGCATACTGATGATCATCATCATTTATGCGGATAAAGCTTTCTGCCATGTTGTCTGAACGGTAAACGCCGTATACATTGTCGTCAGTCTGACCGCACATGTATATCGCAAGGTAATCCTCGCCTTCCTTTGCCTTACCGAAACCTATAACATCACATCTCTTTACACAATCTACTGTGTTAAGTGTTTTTCCGCCGTCTGTTGTATACTGAAGTCCTGTTGTTGAACCAGGAATCCATACATGACCTTCGCTTCCCGGAACAGCTTTTATCTTTGAAGATGTTTCCGGAAGATCCTTCTGAACCGCTTCAAACGTCTGGCCGCCGTCAGTGCTCTTATAGAATGTATTTTCTGCATATGCGTAAAATACTTCAGGATTTACCCTGTCCGAACAGATGTTTGCTCCGGCAGGAAGTGAGTCAACCTTAACCCAGGCACTGTTGTAATAACAGATTACACCCTGGCTTGTTGCTGTTGACCATACGAAAGATGAACCGTCAGCTGCCACTGCTACCTTACCGCCCTGAGCAATATCGTCAGGATTGTTGTCAGCAGCCGGGAAAGTATAGCTTACATTAGGCTGAACTTCAGACCAGGTCTTTCCGCCGTCCTTTGACATAGCCACACTTTTCTTTATCATCTCGTACTGTTCCTTGTCAACATTACCTACCCTCACGATAATATCAGGATTAAGTTCAGCATAATCGAGCCCTGTTGTACTTGTAAATGTAGGACCTGTCATCATGCATTCAGGACCAACCGTTACATCTTCGTGTACAAATCCGCAGATATCACCGACACCGCTGATTAACTCCACTCCGTCAATCGGAGGACATATAAGATCAAGTACCGCTGTTTCTTCAATACCGATACCCATTACTTCTATATCTACCGGTTCATCCTTGTCCCAGTCTGTAAGGTTGTGTGAACCGTAAACCGTAGCACCGGTACCATACATCATCTCGTCGGAATCAAAAGGATTTATCTCAATGTCACCCATCATCCAGCCAAGCTTAGGAACAGGATTCATTATATCCTCGCCCTTGTATGAACCTGCCTCAGCCGCATTCATCTCCTTGCCCCATGAGAGCCACGGAGCCTTTGAAATATCCATATTGTATTTGAGAACTCTTGACGGATATGAGTCACCCATCTCCCAGATACAGTCCCAGGTTTCGCCGCCGTCAGTTGTACGCCAGATAAAGTTATCAGGCCACCATGACTGAAGTGATGTAATAATAAGTGTGTCCTGGTTCTGTGCGTCCATTGAGATCCCGGCAAATCCATAGTAGTTTTCATACTTAGGTGAACCGTCCCAGTCATATCCTGAAGGAGGGGTTATATCCTTCCATTCGCCCGTGTTAATATTGTATTTGTATACAGCTCCGTCCTGTGCCTGATAAGGACCGCCTCTGTCACAGTATGTTACATACATCATTCCGTCATCGCTTATTACTGCGTGATGCGGAATTCCAATATCGAGAGCATCCTTGTTATGCTTAGTAAATGTTTTTGCAGTAGGCTGACCTTTTACCGGTTCCCAGGTCTTTCCTGCGTCATGGCTTACGTAAAGAGGATTTTCAATATCAGCAACGCCTACGTAAATATCATTTGTAGGCTTTCCCTTTTCTGATCTTGCAGAGTCAAAAACTACAAAGCAAAGACCGAGGTTATCCGATGAATATTCAAACTCAGGATCTTCAACGTAGTTACCCGGATTCTTAAAACTCTCAACCTTTTCCCAGGTTTCACCGTAGTCTTCACTTCTCCACAGTCCGTTTCCGCTTCTTGCACAGAAGTAAAGAATATTGTTACTGTTAGGGTCAACCATCAGTCTCTCGCCGACTGAACGGCCCGGCATATTGCCGCCCATCTTGAACGGGAGTTCTGTTTTTGTCCAGGTCTTTCCGTAGTCATCTGAACGGCAGATATATCCGTTCATATTTGTCCAGCTGTTTGTGTATGTGCCGGCAGCAATATATACGCGGTTCGTGTCAACCGGGTCTGTTGCAAGGCTCTCTATACCAAGAAGGTTCCATTCGTCCGGAGCAACCCAGTCGGTAATAGGCTCCCACTCAAGTGTTTCCTTGTTTCTGATATATGCGCCACCCATGTCGGTACGGAGATATACGAGTCCCTCTTCAGTCGGATTGTAAATGATACCCGGAACAAATCCTCCGCCTCCGGCAATCTCTACGTTATCAAAAGTATAATTCTGAGTTTCTGCTGCATCTGTAACAACTGCTTTTCTGTTTAAGGTTCCGGCAGATAAAGCAGAGGCAAACATAACTGCAGAAATAGCAAATGATGCAATACACCTGGTTGCTTTTGTCATCACTGAACTTCCTTTCAAATACATTTTAACTTAAATTCTGCAGAAATATCAATCTGCAGTAAACGTTTTCAATCATCTGTTTTGTATTATATCACACTATGAAAACGTTGTCAATTGTAATAATGTTCAAAATTGTCA
>CAMCOJ010000369.1 GCA_945876405.1 uncultured Ruminococcus sp. | reverse complement strand
CATATCACGAATCTGTTTTTCAACCTCACGATAATAAATATTACAGATAAATATTGCACAGTCATCAGAAATATTTTTCAGCTCCTCAGGATTTTTTACTTCCAATCCGCAGAAAATTGTTCCCCACGTTTTGCTGTTATTATCACAGGTAAATAACGGAGGATATTTTTCCCCGTAACATTTCATATAATTACGGCACATGTTCCCTGCCCCAAAGAGTACAATCCTGTCATATTTTTTCAACAATGATTCTATTTCAATCTGCCATTTAAAATAATCTGCCAAAGATTTAGCTAAAGATAACAACTGTGGTCGAAGAATGGGTGGAAATGCTGCAGCAGTATCAGAAATATCCAATATCAAACCACCATCAAACTCTGCCTCACGAAGCCCTCTTATCAAACTTAGCCAGTCAGTCTGGCAGCCATGATTGATTGAGGAAAACGGGAAAAGGTGTGTTTCATTCTGACCGTTACAATCACTAATAATAACAGCCTTTACACGTTTTCCAAGTACTACGGCAAAGTTATTCATATTCATTCCGCAAATATTACAGTTTACTGTGTTCATACAAATTCCAAATATATCTACACCAGCATTTGTATTAAGTTCATCAATCTGCTTTGCTGTTTCATATTCGTCTGTAAACATTCCACGCATAAGCTGGCCATTATTATATCTGCACTGGTTTTCAATAAGGATATTAATACCATTTTTTCTTGCTACCTGAACAAGTGAAAGATAGTATTTTTTATTTACTCCCCACAAATCTTTTTTGCTTACTCCGGTGAATACCGGAGGGACAATTACATATCTGCTCCCTATTTCTTTGGCAACACACATGGTCTCTTCTGCCATCAGCCTCTGTGATTCATTTATATTCTCATACTTCGTGTCCAGTGGAATCATAGGAGACTTTACTGTGTATACAGATATATTTTTTGATTTGACAGCGTCAGTTAATGGTCTGTAAAATGATTTAAAAGTATTTCTGTTTTCAGGATATTCGATAAATATATCTTCTTTTGTTTGTTTTGACTTCAATCTGAAGGTTTTATCAAGGTCAATACTTATATCTGTAAATCCTGATTTCTTTATATCACATATTCCCTGATTCGGGCGAAATGAATCTGTTATTCCAGATACATTTATGATTATTTCCATTAGATTTCCTCATTTATTTTCAGCTTTTCTCTTATTTTTGTTGAGCTTGTTTTTTCTGTGTATGGAAAGAAAACAATATCTGAACCATTCTTTTGAAGATATTCCTTATCTGCAAGCCAGTCAGGATTATCAACGTAATCTGTTCCGGTAAACATACAGTCAAACTCATACATCTTGTAAGCATCTCTTATGCTTCTGCATTTAAGCGGGAGAGCCTCAGCCCTGTCGACATAACGACATCCCTGAACTATCTCAACACGCTCGTCACAAGGAATAACAGGATACTTGTTTTTTTGTTCAAAAACTCCAGCGTCAGGAACAACACCAACAATCAGATAATCACATTGTTCCTTAGCTTTTTTCAATATATTAAGGTGACCGACATGGAACATATCAAAAACTCCTGCAACATAGCCAGTATGGTACTTTTTCTTTTTATTATCCTGAGATATAAACATCTCCTGATGTTTAGTATAGGATCGGCCACTATCAAAAATACTGTAATTTCTGAAACCCATCTCATTAAGCTGTTTTTCTACTGAACTATACTTCTTAATACATATGATTATTTTATAATCGTCCTCAGAAATATCCTTAAGCACGTCTGGAGAAATAATCTCTATCCCTTCAAGCCTCTGCCCCCATTTTTCGTTGTTATTATCAATGATAGCATATATTGGATATTCCTTACCGTACATATCAATAAATCTCATGGTGAAATTTCCGGAACCGAAAAGAATAATTTTTCTGTCTCCTATTTTATCAAAAATATTCACGAAAAGTCTTTTGTATTCAGTTTCAGAATAATTCAGTCTTTGCCTGTTTGAATTTACTGTTTCAATGTTTCTTCGACATTCTTCGTGGTATATTCTTAAGGTTTTTTCATTCCGTAATTCAGAAAGGAAATTCCATTCAAGATTTTGCCATTTTGAAAGTTTCTGATTAAGATTATATCTGTCTATAAAAAATTCAATTGGCACAATATTATGAAAATCAGAATTTCCTGAATAGAATGTAGCGATCATACGCCATACAAGGGCATTTGCAGGATAATTTTCTTCACAAAACTCCTGATCATAAAAAACAAACTCACCGTCAACATAAAAGCTGTTTAACGGAACAAGATCTATATATCCTCTGCTAAAAACGGATCCTTCTCCATCACCCTTATCTTCAGAAACTATGTCAGATGAACGAAACAACAGTTCCCTAAAACGATCCATCTCACAAATAAATTTCTCTTTATCTGAGTAAATAAGATTTTTTAGATAAAGCTGTCCCACCTCAGCCTTTACATATGGCATTTTCAACACATCATTCTCAATTACCGCATCAACGACACGAAGTCCCTTAGAAGAAATATCATCAAGATTATTCTTTATATTTTTCAGACGCTTTTTTCCTTCTTCATATACTGCTTTTTTCTCAACAACACCGTTATTATGAATTACTGTAGTTAAAGCAGACTCTCTTCCACGTTCCATAGAGTTCGTCACAAATTCGACATCTGAAAGTTCCCCGGTTTGAGAACAATCTATAAAATATGCATTCGCCATTTTATGGAACATACCGTTATTAATAAGACTTCGATAAAGAGTCTCTTCTTCAAGAAAAACAGAATCCGGGTGATTATATGTAGGAAACACTCTGTTCGAAAGATCCTCATTTGGAAGATAGTCTTCTGCCAGCAAAATATATGGATTATCCAAATCTGAAATAACTGAATAGAACTTAAATCTTTCCCAGCCTGATTTTTTTAGCATATTCTTAATTTCCGAC
>CAMCOJ010000368.1 GCA_945876405.1 uncultured Ruminococcus sp. | reverse complement strand
ATATCATAGTGAGGATGTTTTAGTCTGAGTTCAAATTCGTCATGCGGAAGAGGTTTGTCAAAGAAGTATCCCTGAACAACTCCGCAGTCTGCTTTCTTTAAAAAATTAAGCTGGTTTTCGGTTTCTATCCCCTCACATATTACCGTTCTGTCAAGGTCACGGATCATTCTTATAACGTTTCCAAGCATTTTTTCCCGTACAGTGTCAATGGGATCGTCTTTTCCGAGAAACGACTTGTCTATTTTTACTACGTCAACGTTAATGTCCTTGAGCATGGAAAGTGAAGAATAACCTGTTCCGAAGTCGTCAATTGATGTGTTGATATTTTCGATATTCATTCGTTCCACGAAGTGCGTGAGAGCGTCGTAATTGCTGTATCCCGAAGATTCAGTAAGCTCAATTTCAATCAGGTTATGAGGAATTTCGTATTTTTTAACGATTGAAAGTATCGAATCAGCAAAATCAGGGTTGGCAAGGTGGAGTTTTGAGAAATTTGAGGAAATGGTCACAGGAGTTATTCCTTTTTGCCGCCAGTCTGCGATATCACGGCATACAGTTTCAAAGACGTAGAAGTCTATTTCTGTTACGACACCTTCGTTTTCGAGAACAGGGATAAATTCGGCAGGAGGAATTACCCTGTCATCTTTTATCCATCTTACAAGTGCTTCCGCACCGCATAAGTCATTCGTTTCCGTGTTTACCTTAGGCTGATAGTAAACTTTGAATTCATTCTTTTCAATGGATTCGTGAAATTCATCAATTATACTGCTGTTGTGAACCATGTCATCCAGCATGTCAGGTCTGAACTGTACAATATAGTTATTACCGGAGATGCGTGAATTTTTGATTGCGACGGAAGTATAGTTGATTGCATCCTGTATGCTGTCATTTTCGTTGATTTTATAAATGCCGCACCGGATTGAAATCTGTATTCTGTCTTTTATACCGTATCTGCTCATATCTATCCAGATCTCTGAGAGATTTTCGATAATATCATCTTCACATCCGCTTTTTACAAGGGCTATGAAATTATCACTTCCTGTTCTTGCGCATACTCCATAAGGATTTGTCTGAGTACAGATAATTTTTGCGTACTTCTTGAGAAGAATATCTCCGCAGCCTGTTCCGATTTTTGAGTTTATGTACTTGAAATTGCGTATGTTCATCTGTATAGCTGTATATTTGTCAAGAAATCCTTTTTTCCGCAGCTTGTTTCCGTAAATAACAAGACTGTCATAATTAAGTATGCCTGTGAGCATATCACGGTTGCTGAATGTACGCCAGAGAGCTGAAAACAGGATGGAGCATAAAATATAAAATACGGCTATCTGGAGTAAAATCTGAATTTTTATTACATTAAGGTGACGGTTGACCTCGTCTATCCCAGTATCTACACCAACTGCACCGGATATATTTCCTTCTGAATCGTAAACAGGTGCGTAGGCACTGAGGTGTGTCCCCCATCTGTCCTTTGTAGGTTCACTGTCGCAGCATACCTTTCCCTCAAAAGCAGGAAGTATGTCTTCGAACATCGGATACTCTTCTCCGCTGCCGGCACGTGATTCCTCAGATGGATCTGCGTCCACGGCGAATGTAAGTTTTTGTCCGTCATAAATCATTACATATATGTATTTTACGGATTCGGATTTTTCATATTTTGACAGTGTATCAAAAATTTCTGTGTATTCTTCGTCGGATTCGGATGAAATATTTTCAAGGTCATCACCGTTTATCTCTGATGCAGCAATTAATGCCATATCCATGGCTGTTGATTTGACTTTACTGATTACACTTGATTTTATGTTGCTGAATATAATAACGCCTACCACTCCAAAGCATATAAGAGATAAAAAAAGAATTGCGGTTAATGTCTTTAGTTTTATATTCGATCTAAGATCTTTTAATCTGAAATGCAGGTTAGTCATTTTTCTCCCCCCCAGATTTAGTTTATAACCCCTTAAGTTGTGTTTGTATAAATTTATTATATCATACTTTGGGTGAAAAGTAAATAAACAACTTGAAATTATTATGACATTTGGCACTTTCGTGAAATCAAGTACTTAAATGATAACAGAAAATTTTGTTAATGGTTGATATTTGTTTTTCCATATGTTATAATGACTGTACATTAATAATAGTTAAGACGGAGGAAAATATGGATATTTATGAAAGACTGTTTTCAGTGCAGGACATCAGATACCGTGATTTTCAGCTTAATCTTACTCCTGGACTTACGGAAGAATATATGATAGGCGTCCGTACACCTGAACTTCGGAAAATTGCAAAGGAACTTATTAAGCAGGGTGAATCCGATATATTCATTGAGGAACTTCCTCACAAATACTTTGAAGAAAATCAGATTCATGTATTTATTCTTTCAGAGATGAAGGATTTTGACAGACTTATAAATGAAACTGAAAGATTTCTTCCGTATATTGATAACTGGGCAACCTGTGACCAGCTCAGACCGAAGATTTTCGCAAAATATCCTGATGCGGTACTTTCAAAAATAAGGGAATGGACTTCATCAGACAAAACCTATACGGTCAGATTCGGACTCGGCATGCTGATGGCATATTTTCTGGACGATAAATTCAGTCCGGAACAGCTTGATATTGCCGTGAACATACAGAGCGGTGAGTACTACATAAATATGATGAGAGCATGGTATTTTGCCACGGCACTGGCGAAGCAGTATGAATACTGTATCAGGGTTATCGAGGAAAACAGACTTGATGTGTGGACTCATAACAAAACCATACAGAAGGCAAGGGAAAGCTTTCGTGTCAGCGATGAGCATAAGGAATATCTGAAGAGTTTTAAGAGAAAATGATAAAATAGCAAAAACTGCGCAGTCTACATGACCACGCAGTTTTTTCATTTACATATAAAGCTGGTGACGTGACTCGAACACGCGACCTGCTCATTACGAATGAGCTGCACTACCAACT
>CAMCOJ010000367.1 GCA_945876405.1 uncultured Ruminococcus sp. | reverse complement strand
CTACACAAGGAGTATCGTCGGCAGCGTCAGATGTGTATAAGAGACAGGTTACGGGGAACCTCAAAACGTCTTCCGCCGAAAAATGAATGTGCCGAAGGCCCTATTCCGATGTATTCCTCACAATGCCAGTACTTAAGATTGTGTCTGCTCTCAAAACCAGGCCGGGAGAAATTCGAAATCTCATACTGAACATATCCCCTTTCGGCAAGGGTTCTGACGGCAAGAAGATACATATCAGCACTTTCATCATCATCAGGTATCAGTTCTGAAATACCGCTTCTGCTGTAGGGGGTGCCCGGCTCTATCTTCAGCATGTATGATGAAACATGCTGAACGCCGAGTCCGGCAATTGAATTTACAGAATTCACAAGGCTCTCCGAATTCTGCCCTTTTACTCCAATCATAAGGTCAGCGGAAATATTCGTAAATCCCGCTCTGAAACCGTCATTAACAACTTCTGCAGCCTCTCGAAATGTGTGAATTCTGCCAAGGTCATAAAGTTCACTGTCAGAAGCAGACTGAATACCCACAGAAATTCTGTTGATTCCTGCACTTCTGAATGAGTTAAGTTTTTCAAAGTTTACTGTTCCGGGATTAACCTCCATTGTTATCTCTGCCTCCGGAGACAAATTCCTGCCGGCAGTTTCAAGCACTCTGCTGAAAAATGAACTGTCCATAAAAGACGGAGTTCCTCCGCCGAAATAGACAGTATCAAAAATGATATCAGAATATTCTGAAGTGTATCTGTTAATATTTCTTATAACAGCTTCAGTATAACTTCCGGATAAACCGTTTTCAGAAACGGATACAGAGTAAAAATCACAGTAAGGACATTTTCTCACACAGAACGGAACATGAATGTACAGTCCTGTATTCATCTCACGTCACGCCTGTTGTTTTCAGTAAGCGGAAAGAACAGTCCGTTTGCAATTTTGCAGATTAAAAACGCACCGGCAAGCACACAGAGACAAAGCTCTATACTCGGACTTGCACTGTTGTAGTTTATAATTATAAAAATTAACGCAAGAGCCATCATAACTGTACTGAAAATCGTTGACTTCATTCCGTGTACAGCGTGTTTACCGCACTTCGGGCAGGCTGTCCCTCTGGAAGCCATACCTCCGGCAAACATCTTACTGAAAAATGAATAACTGTCATTTTCACAGTACGGACATTTGTATTTTTTCATCTTACCACCCTTATTCGTCAAGTTTGAGAACACTCATAAATGCTTCCTGAGGAACCTCTACCGTTCCAAGCTGACGCATTCTCTTCTTTCCTTCTTTCTGCTTTTCAAGAAGTTTCTTCTTTCTTGTAATATCACCGCCGTAGCACTTTGCAAGTACGTCCTTGCGCATTGCCTTGATTGTCTCACGGGCAATGATTTTTCCGCCGATAGCAGCCTGAACAGGAACTTCAAAAAGCTGTCTCGGAATATTGTCCTTGAGCTTTTCAACCATTTTTCTTGCACGTGCATACGCATTGTCTGCATGTACAATAAATGAGAGTGCATCGACATTGTCACCGTTAAGAAGAATATCAAGCTTAACAAGTTTTGAAGGAGCATATCCGATTAGCTCATAGTCAAATGAAGCATATCCCCTTGTTCTTGACTTGAGTGCATCGAAGAAATCATATACTATCTCATTCAGTGGAAGTTCATAGTGAATATTTACTCTCGTGTCATCAAGATAGTCCATGGTTTTAAAAGTTCCCCGGCGGTTCTGACAAAGTTCCATTATATTTCCGACAAATTCGGACGGAGCAAGAATTTCCGCCTTAACCATAGGTTCTTCAGCTGACTGGATAACAGCAGCATCTGGATAGTTTGTAGGATTATCGATATATACTGTCTCACCGCTTGTAAGATTGATTTTGAAAATAACCGAAGGAGCTGTTGTGATAAGATCAAGGTTGTATTCTCTTTCAAGTCTTTCCTGGATGATTTCCATGTGAAGAAGTCCAAGAAAACCGCATCTGAATCCGAATCCGAGAGCAACTGATGTTTCAGGTTCAAAGGTAAGTGAAGCATCATTGAGCTGGAGTTTTTCAAGTGCCTCTCTGAGGTCTGCATACTTTGATCCATCAGCAGGATAGATACCTGAGAATACCATAGGATTTACTTTTCTGTAACCAGGAAGCGGCTCGCTGCACGGACATTCGCAGTTTGTTACAGTATCGCCAACCCGGGTATCGCCTATATTCTTGATTGAAGCTGCAATATAGCCAACCTCCCCCGCTTCAAGATAACCCTTGTTGATATGATTTACAGCGTCCATAAAACCAGCCTCAACAACAGTAAACTCCGCACCTGTTGCCATAAGTCTGATTCTGTCACCGGTCTTTACAGTTCCTTCCTTAACTCTTACATAAATTATTACACCCTTGTAGGAATCATAATAACTGTCAAAGATAAGTGCACTGAGCGGTGCATCAGGATCCCCCTGTGGAGGCGGAACTTCCTTAACAACTTTTTCAAGTACTGCTTCAATATTTGTTCCAAGCTTTGCAGAAATTCTCGGAGCATCCATAGCAGGTATGCCGATTATGTTTTCGACCTCACCGCATACTTTCTCAGGGTCTGCTGAAGGAAGGTCTATCTTGTTTACAACAGGTAAAACCTCAAGGTCATGTTCAATGGCAAGATAGGTATTGGCAAGTGTCTGAGCCTCTATACCCTGTGACGCATCAACTACAAGAAGTGCACCCTCGCAGGCTGCAAGCGATCTTGAAACCTCATAGTTAAAGTCAACATGACCAGGCGTATCGATGAGATTGAATGTGTATTCCTCTCCGTCCTCCGCTTTATAAATAAGTCTTACAGCTCTCGCCTTGATTGTGATACCTCTTTCACGTTCAATATCCATATTGTCAAGCAGCTGTTCTTCCATATCTCTCTCTGCAACTGCTGTCTCTTATACACATCTGACGCTGCCGACGATACTCCTTGTGT
>CAMCOJ010000366.1 GCA_945876405.1 uncultured Ruminococcus sp. | reverse complement strand
CACAAGGAGTATCGTCGGCAGCGTCAGATGTGTATAAGAGACAGGATAAATACTGAACCGTCTTCTGAGATATCAATCTTAACATCACATTCAGCAGAAATCTTCTGAATAACCTTTCCGCCCTGACCGATTACTTCGCGGATCTTGTCCACAGGAATCTTTGTCTGGAGCATCTTAGGAGCATACTTGTTTACCTTCTCTCTCGGAGCAGGAATAGCCTTGAGCATAATCTCGTCAAGAATATAAAGACGAGCCTTTCTTGTCTTTTCAAATGCTTCTCTGATGATCGGCATTGTAAGACCGTCAACCTTGATGTCAACCTGAATAGCTGTGATACCCTTGTGTGTACCGCCAACCTTGAAGTCCATGTCACCGAAGAAATCTTCGAGGCCCTGGATATCAACCATTGTCATGAAGTCATCTGAATCAGGCTTTGTGATAAGGCCGCATGAGATACCTGCTACAGGAGCCTTGATCGGAACGCCGGCATCCATGAGTGCAAGTGTTGAACCACAGATAGAACCCTGTGATGTTGAACCGTTTGATGAAAGAACTTCAGAAACAAGTCTTAAAGCATAAGGGAATTCTTCAACTGAAGGAATAACCGGTTCAAGAGCTCTTTCTGCAAGTGCACCGTGACCAATCTCACGTCTTCCCGGACCTCTGCTTGGCTTTGTTTCACCAACTGAGTATGAAGGGAAGTTGTACTGGTGCATATATCTCTTTGTATCTTCTTCATCAAGACCGTCAATCTTCTGTGAATCGCTTACAGGACCGAGTGTGGCAATTGTAAGAACCTGTGTCTGACCTCTTGTAAAGAGACCTGAACCGTGAACTCTTGGAAGGAGACCAACTTCAGCGTTAAGAGGTCTGATCTCATCAATGCCTCTTCCGTCAACACGCTTTCCTTCATAAAGCCAGTTTCTTACAATCTTCTTCTGAAGCTTGTAGATGCATTCGTCTATCATAGCAATCTGCTCAGGATACTGTTCATCGAACTTTTCGTGGATCTCATCCTTGATTGGCTGGAGTCTTTCTTCTCTTATATTCTTGTCATCCGTATCAAGAGCAACCTTTACTCTTTCCTCAGCGAGCTCAGCAATTGCATCGAATAAATCATGATCAACTTCCATTGATTCAAATTCGAACTTCTTCTTGCCAATCTGCTTCTGAATATCGCTGATGAATGAAACCATCTTTTTGATTTCAGCATGTCCGAATTCGATTGCTTCCAGCATCTTGTCATCAGGAACTTCATTTGCACCAGCTTCAATCATAACGATCTTTTCCATTGAAGCTGCAACAGTAAGGTTGAGGTCATTCTTAGCTCTCTGTTCAAGTGTAGGATTGAGAACGAGCTCACCGTCAACAAGACCAACGCTTACACCTGCAATCGGTCCGTTCCATGGAATATCTGAAATAGAAATAGCTATTGATGTGGCGAGCATACCTGTAATCTCAGGTGAGTTGTCAGGATCAACCGCGAGAACTGTCATTACTACTGAAACGTCATTTCTCATATCCTTAGGAAAGAGTGGTCTGATAGGACGGTCGACAACTCTTGATGTAAGGATAGCCTTTTCTGAAGGCTTGCCTTCTCTCTTGGTGAATGAGCCCGGGATCTTGCCTACTGCGTAAAGTCTTTCTTCGTAGTCAACTGAAAGAGGGAAAAAGTCAACGCCCTCTCTTGGCTTAACACTTGCTGTAACGTTAGCCATAACTACTGTCTCACCGTATCTTACCCAGCATGAACCGTTGGATAATCCACATGTCTTTCCTGTTTCAACAACAAGCGGCCTGCCCGCAAATGTTGTTTCAAACTTTCTGTAATTTTCAAACATCTTTTTTCCGCCTCCGAAAATAATATTTTTTGTTAAGGCAGTATATTCAGCAATAAACAGAAAAACCAAATCCACACACTCAGTTTCTCTGTTTAATGCTAAATGAGTACTGCCTTATGGTAAATAGTGTAAAATATTGAAAAGGCAGACGGATTGCTCCAGACTGCCTTTTTACTATTACTTACGTAATCCGAGCTTGCTGATAATTGCACGGTATCTTTCAACGTCCTTCTTCTGAAGGTAGTTGAGAAGGTTACGTCTGTGACCTACCATCTTGAGAAGACCTCTTCTTGAGTGGTGATCCTTCTTGTGAACCTTAAGGTGCTCGTTAAGATCGTTGATTCTCTTTGTGAGAATAGCAATCTGAACTTCAGGAGAACCTGTGTCCTTTTCGTGTGTTCTGTTAGCTTCGATAACAGCTGTCTTTTCTTCCTTTAATAACATTGCGTTTTCACCTCTTTGAAATATTATAAATGCCGTAACATAGAATAAGGAAGGTAAAACTCCCTGACGGGCAATATCCAGATTCCAAGTACACGGTACGTTTACTATTATATCATATATATATCCCGTTGTAAAGAGTTTTAGGAAATTATTTTACCTTTGCGTGTTTTTTTCTTCATCTCAACAGGTTTTTCCTTACCGCCCATATCTTCAAACAGTACTTCCTCATCTGATGTTGTATATCCGGGATTTTCAGGATTCTCCTCTCCCCTTGCTTCATAGTAAGGGTTTATAACGTATTTCTGCACCACAGGATAACAGCAGTAGCACACTATAAATCCGATAAGTGAAGCAGGTGCAAACGGAAGTATAAAGACAAACTGCATATTTACATATATGATGAGCAGAAGAGGTATAAGCGGAAGAACCAGATTTGAAACAAGTGCGATAAGATTTTTCTTCGGTGCGAGGAAGGAAAGCGCAAGTGCATTTTTGATGATATTTTTCATTGATAAATCTGTGGAAACCATCATCATGTAAATATAGTAATTCATTATTGTAAATGTAATACCTACGCTCATGGTCAGCACATACATAACATACAGCAAAGGCACAGGAAGGTTTAAGGATTCATCCTTTATCATCATCGGATAAATGATAAGCCCTGTAACTACA
>CAMCOJ010000365.1 GCA_945876405.1 uncultured Ruminococcus sp. | reverse complement strand
GCCTAATTTCTTAAAAATGTTTTTAGTATCAAATTCAACGCCTCTTGCTGTCTGTGCTTCAATAATTCCGTTCATCTCTGAAGAGAAAACAGGAATAAAGCGGATAACAGTTATAATGGCAAAAGCATATTTGTAAGGTATCTTAAGTTTTGATACAAGAACATTTGTCAGGTCGCTCATCTGTGTAACAGAGAGCATTATTGTCAGAGGAAGTGTTGCTGCTATGAGCCTGAGCACAAGAAGAAGTGAAAAATACACACCGTCATTTGTAACCGGTATATTAAGCAGCGGTATGGTAAACAGTACATTTCCGCTTCTTACGAAAAGGAGCTGTACTATGAAAAGTACAACCGAAAGCTTCGAAAGTCCTTTTATAAGTGCCAGTGCAAGCTTGGGAATACCTGCAGCGGCTGAAATGGCAACGTTAAGAAATATTATTGCTATTACAAAAAATATGTTTGAACTTATAAAGCACATTGCACACAGTACTATGGAAAGCACAAGCTTTGTGAGAGGATTCATTCTGTGAAACACAGAATTTCCGCTTTTATATTCAAGAAAACCTTTCATACGCGCTGACCTGTCCTTTCCTTAAGTTTCAGAAGCATCTCATCGTGGGTATAGATTTTCTCAAATCCGTCAAAACGCATTGTAAGGTCTGCAATCTGAGGCGGAAGAAGTCTCGCAGTCTGAAGCACTTCCCTGTTCTTCATTACACTGCGCATCTCGTCAAGTATAAGCATCTGGCCATCATTCATAACAAGTACTTTCTTTGCAAAGTCAAGTACAAGTTCCATATCGTGAGTAACCATAATAACGGTTGTGCCCTTCCTGTTCATCTCCGACACTATCCTCATTATCTGCATACATTCCGCATAGTCGAGTCCGGTTGTAGGTTCGTCAAGAATAAGCACATCCGGTTCAGTTACTATTATGGACGCAAGTGCAATCTTCTGACGTTCACCGCGGCTCATAGTGTAAGGATCACGGCTTCCGTCAAACCCGAACTCCTTCAGTATTTTACTGCACTGATTTTCAGCATACTTTTTCTCTGCTTTTATGCATTCGAGACTGAACATTATCTCTTCACGTATTGTATTTTTGCAGATCTGCCTGTCAGGATTCTGAAAGAGAAATCCCACATGCTTTGCAAGGGCACTTGTACGCGTTGTTTTAGTATTCATTCCGTTTACTGTAACATCTCCCGAAGTCGGTTTAAGGATGCCGTTGAAAAGCTTGCTTATTGTGGTCTTTCCTGCACCGTTGGAACCAAGTACAGCAACAAAATCGCCTTTGTCGATATGAAACGAAATATTTTTTATGGTGTCTTCATTTTCATACCTGAAACATACATTTTTAAAATCTATCATAGCTGCTTTCCTCCGGTTTCAGCAAGAATCTGACGAACCATCTTTTCTGCACTGTCAAGATCTGCAGGGTATTCACCTGAATAAATGCCGTTCTCTTCAAGCTTTCTTGCAAGGGTGACTATTCTCGGGCAGTTTATGCCCATGTTTTCAAGCTCCTCACTGTGTTTAAGTACATTTTTTACTGTATCGAAATGTACTGCCTTACCCTTATCCATAACAAGAAGCTTATCTGCAAATTCACACTGAAGCATAATTTTCTGCTCAACAATAATTATCGTCATTCCGTATTTTTTATTGAGACTTTTGAGCAGTTCAAATATCTCCCGGCTGCTCTGCGGATCAAGCTCACCGGTAGGCTCGTCCAGCACAAGTATCTTCGGACGAAGTGCAATCATGGCTGCAATTGCAGTTTTCTGTTTCTGTCCGCCGCTTAGTGTTCCGATATTTCTGTTTCTGAGTTTTTCTATCTTTAGTGCTGAAAGAGCTTCATTTATCCTGTCTTCCGTTTCTTCACGGGGACATCCGAAGTTTTCAAGTCCGAAAAGAATCTCATCCTCAACTATAGTCGCAGTCATCTGTGCGTCTATATCCTGAAATACACTTCCGGCTTCGGCAGCGATATCCTCCGGATAATTGTCCACTGTATCAAGTCCGTTTACATTTACCGCACCATAGAAATCACCTTTGAAATGATGCGGAACCGTTCCGTTTATCGCGTATGTAAGAGTTGATTTTCCTGCGCCGCTGGCACCGATTACCCCTATAAATTCACCGTCATGAATTTCAAGATTAATCCCGTCAAGTGCAAATTCACTGCTTCCTGAGTACTGAAATCTCAGATTTTCAAACTTTATCATCCGATGATGTCCTTTCCGTTTATTTTATCAGTCTTTTTTAAATGCAAGTCTGAGTGGTGCGTAAAGTACGCTTACGATAATGGTGTTGATAACTGCTGTACCGAAAATAATTCCGGCAAATACGCCAAGTGCCGCAGGCTTAACATCTGCACCTGCATAAAGGAGAACGTAAAGAAGTCCGAGATATGCAAATCCGCTTACAAGGGTTGATAAAAATGTGCATACTGCCGGACGAGCATCGAGTTTACTGAACTTAAGCGGAAGCTTGAGGAGAAGGCACATAGCCATTGCACCAAGAAGCTCACTTCCGATATTGATCCATGGTGTACCCGGGAAGAACTGACAGGTCACACCGGCAATAATTCCGATAATGGCTGATTCGTGAAGCTTTGGCTTGATAAGCATAATGGCAAGACAGTACATGGCAATTATGAAGTTTGGTTTCATACCACCGAAGTTGATTACCGAACCTACAAAAAACTTCAGTACAGCACCGGCTGCAAGAAGAACTGCAACAAGGATAATCTCCTTAAGTCCGAGTCCTTTTCTCTCCTGCTCTTTGACTACTCTTTTTTCGCCTATGTTTTCCATGATAAAACATCCTTTCAAAAATAAAAATGTGTGAAACGGGTGCTGTCAAAGCCGTAATAAATGTCCGTAGAAACAAAAAAGTCCTTATGTATCGATATCAGTCGGTCATTTTTTGCGGACAGTTCAATACATGCCCTTCGGTTCCTCTCCC
>CAMCOJ010000364.1 GCA_945876405.1 uncultured Ruminococcus sp. | reverse complement strand
TACACAAGGAGTATCGTCGGCAGCGTCAGATGTGTATAAGAGACAGCTGCACCATTGTCAATGATGAAAAGCCTTAATTACTGAGGTCTCCGCTAATTAAGACAGATTACTGTGCAGACTCACGCCCTTGATCATATTTCCAATTTACAAACTTTATATTTTATCACATACCAGATGAAATGTCATTGACTGAAAATGGACTGAAAATTGAGAAAAAATTTTTCAGATAGATTTTACCGGCTTTGCGGCAATTTTTATAGAAAAGAAATGCATATATGTCAAAATCCTGCCTTTACAAGTTCATCTTTTTTTGATAGAATGTTCATTGTGGCTGTCCGAAAAAGAAAAGGCAGTCTGCTAACTCAGATCAGGAGGACTTACAATGGATATTAAAGTAAACGGCGGTACTCTTCCGCAGAAAGAAATTGACGCATATATAGCTTATGTCAAGGACAAATACAAGCACAGAAGTCTCACTGGACTTACAATCAACATTGACGGCGAATTCGTGGACATCGAATCCCATTTTGCTGAAGTACCTTTTGACAGAACAAGAAGAATTACCGGTTATCTTGTAGGCAGCCTTGATCGCTTCAATGACGCTAAACGTGCTGAAGTCGAGGACAGAGTTAAGCATGGTACTGCAATGTGATCCTGCGGTATTTCATGTATAATTTATGACATTGACAAAATCCAGTATTATATGGTAAAATCATAGAGCTAAATGATCACAACAAGCATTTAGTTACTTTCCTTAAACGCAAAAGGCGGTTTACTTCATTTTCATGAGGTAGACCGCCTTTTCTCCTGTGAAAAATTTTAGAACGGATAAATTTTCCTGTATTTCATCTGTAAAAGCATGATAAGTCTGATAATATCATTTCGATTCATTCTGAATCAGCTTCATTATTTTATCATCCAGTGAAGCAGCAGGAATAATTTCTGATCTGTGGCATACACGTTCTATTTCTGCTATACTGTAATAGCCGTCACCAGTAATCAAGTAACTCATATGCTATCCTGAATTCAGGTACTTCTGAAGCGAATATCTTATTAACACAATTCAATGAACAAACCAGCATAATAACAATTATAACAAGACAATTACTTAATTTTCTCATTTTTCATAACCTCCGTTCAGCGATTTATGAAGATTTTTTTCATCCGGAGGGCTAACATATATTTTCAAAAACAGCTCCTGCATTATTTCTTCTGCTACAGATGTGTTTCTTACGATTCTCCAGATAATTGTATAAACAGGAACTTTTATATCCTGATATAACTTCCCGAACGCATCTTTATTACCATGTCTTACTTCATTCATCAATATACTCAGATTGTTGTCAGCCAAAACTTTCATCTCCCTTCATATACTATGACGTATGTGAAGATTATTTTTTTCGCTTAAAATTTTATTTTTTTTAAAAAGAATAGCCACAGCAACCTGTACTGCAGATATTTCAATTTCTATAATTAGTCAGAGACATCAAATGATTCCCCAGTCTCAGCAGCAACCTCAATTTCAACAGATGCTGTTTCATATTCCATGCTTTCTTCAGGAATGTTTTCTGATTCAGTTTCATCGTCTTCCAGAGCTGAATCATATTTATGCGGCTTTGCGTTTTCACGAATCTGAGCTGTCATCTTTGCCATCTGATACATGTTGCTGTCATATTCCATCAGCGCACGTTCATCTTCAATCGGAACTTTATCACCGTTTGAAATACGTGCCATTATCTTCATCATGGCAGCTTCGTTTTTGGCCTGTTTAGCCATAGCTTCAGCCTGTTGGTCAGCTGCTTCCAGATTATGCTCTGCAGTCTGCATTGCAATCATGGTCTCACGAGTCTTTTCTGCTTCCTGACTTTTCTTTTCAATAATCTTTAATGCTTCATCAGAAAGCTGAATGGTATCAAGTTTCTTTTCATTCAGGACTTTATCAGTTTCCTGTGAATTATTAAGAAAATATGACCTTTTCTTTCCGTCTTCACTGGTTTTAACTTTTATCTTTTCAGTATTATATACTGCTTTATAGGTAGTAACGCCTATATTTCTTATCTCCATAACCACATTCCTCCCTGAAAAATAATCGAAATCCGTTTCATTTTATATTTTCATATCAAGCTTATGTTCCGAAACACTTACAGTACTATTGTTCTGTGGCTTTAACTCCGCATTGATTTTGCTTAAAGAAATCTTTCCGTAAGCATTATCTCCATACTGGGCTGATAATCTCTTCAGTTCATCGTTATAAATAGCTGTGAACTCTCTTGCTCTTGCAAATTCTGCCTCAGTACTAATCGGTTTCCAGTTTCCGGATTCAGGATTATACGAAAGAGTTTTATTTCCTTTTGAATCCCAGAACATACATGCACCGTTCATTTTTCCGCCTGTACGCTTCATGCTGTCTTCATAGATTGCTTTTCTGTCCGGAGATACGGTTTCACCGTGACTAATACATAACTTTCTATACGCATCGTGATCTTTTTTTCCAGCAGAAAACTCTTTTCTTGCAAGATCCTTTATCGCTTCGCCAAACTCTTCCTCTGACATAGCCGGCTTATCACGTTTTGTCATGATATTGTCCCAGTCAGGTTTTACAAATGGTCTGTCTGTTGGAACAAATCTAAGAGAGAAGTCACCGTATCGTGTCCCGTATTTGTCAAGCGGATTCAGTTTTCCACTTCCTTTTTTCGGAGCCATTGACTTCGCTAAATTCATGTATGATTCATAATTGTCTCTTGTTATCTGCATTTTGCAATCCTCCCTGAAAAATAATTGAAATCCTTTTCGATAAATGTTCTATATCTTCATATTTAACGAACCAGTATCTCCATCCAATTTTACTGCTCCGTTACTGTATTCAAGTGATAAAGTTAAATCGGCAACTTTACTCATATCATACTTCATTGCATATTTTTCAAGTGAACTGGACCCGAAATTATTGAGTCATCAAACCCACGGGTCTCTTCCAATTTCT
>CAMCOJ010000363.1 GCA_945876405.1 uncultured Ruminococcus sp. | reverse complement strand
AATTGTAAAGGCTGTAACAAACTTCAACGATGCAAAGATGCTTGCTGAACTTTCTGAAGATCTTGGTGAAGCAATGGTTGGTATTAACGAAGACGAGATTGCTCTTCTTATGGCAGAAAGAGGCAAATAATGAAAATAGCAGTTCTTGCACTGCAGGGTGACTTTGCAGAACACAGAAAAAAACTTGAGGAGTGCGGTGCTGAAACATTTGAAATTCGTCAGAAAAAGGACATTATGACTGAATTTGACGGACTGGTTCTTCCAGGCGGAGAGAGCACTGTTATCGGAAAGCTTCTTCATGAACTTGATATCTATGATATTCTCAAGGAGAAGATTGAAGCCGGAATGCCTGTATTTGCTACATGTGCCGGAATGATCCTTCTTGCTGAGAAGATAGAGAATGATGATAAAGTACATTTCGGAACCATGCATATGACTGTGAAGAGAAATGCATACGGCAGACAGCTGGGAAGTTTTCGTACGGATGCGGCTGTAAAAGGTCTGGGAGAAGTTCCTATGACATTTATCAGAGCTCCGTATATTGCAGATACAAACGGAGCTGAAGTTCTGGCTTATGTTGAAGGCAAGGCAGTTGCGGCAAGGGAAGAAAATCAGGTTGCACTTGCATTCCATCCTGAACTTGATGAGAACAACGATATATACAGATACTGGCTGGATATTGTTAAGAACTATACAAAATAAAACTATATAAAAAAAGGGAAGCTGATGAAAGCTTCCCTTTTTTCATATAGTTTTATCTTTCTGCAATCATTCTAAGTGATTCTGTGTCGGTAAGAGTAATGATACCTCTTTTGCTTGAAATAAGTCCGTCGGATGAAAAACGCTTGAGCATTCTGGCCACAACTTCTCTTGCAGTATTTATCTCAACAGCGATGGTTTCCTGAGTAAGAGTAATTGTATCGGAACCTGTTTTTTCGGACTCGGAAATAAGAAATGTTGCAAGGCGTTTGTCGATGCTGCTGAACAGAATATTCTGAAGTGACCACATTACATCGGAGAAGAGCTGTGTCGATGTCTGATACATCGTGCATTTTGCATAGATATTGTCCTTAATAAGTCGGGCAAGCATCGGTGCCGGTATGATAAGCAGTTCCGTATCCTCTGATGCAGTAAGTTCAGACTGAAATGTTATCTGTGAAATAACACATGAGGCAGCAAGTACACACATTTTATTTTTTTCAATATGAAGAAGTGTAACTTCCTTTCCTTCTTCGGTAAGCAGGGAGAGACGCATGTTCCCGGAAATAACATAAACCAGCCCGACACACTGCTTTATGCAAGTATGTATTAAATCACCGGCAGAATATTTTCGTATCACAGCTGATGAACGGACAAGCGTTTTTTCGTTTTCAGAAAGCTCTGACCAGAACGGCAGAGCCGCAAGAATATTTTCCATAATATTACCTCGATTCATTTTCACGGGTTAGTCTGTTAACTTGATTATATCATTTTTCTGTTCATATTTCAACGATTTCCCACAAAAAGATTTGCACAAAATTTTTCTCCCATATGACAAAGTCACGCGAAGGTGCAGGGCGACCGCAAAGCCCTGCAAAAAAAATTTTTTCCCTATATGACTAAGTCACAGATTGAAACAGATATTTATGATATTATATAGTCAAAGGAAAGGAGAGATAATAAAAACTCCTTATCCGGTAACTAAATTTAAAAAAGTAAACTGAATTACTTGTTAATATTTACAGGAGGTAACTGCTATGAAAAACTATGAACAGTGGAACGGATTCGAAGGAAGACTCTGGAAAGAGGAAGTTAATGTACGTGATTTTATCCAGAAAAACTACACACCTTATGACGGTGATGAATCATTCCTCGAAGGTCCTACAGATGCAACAAACAAACTCTGGGAAAAGCTTAAGGCTCTCCAGATAAAAGCAAGAGAAAAGGGCGGAGTTCTTGAATGTGAAACAGAGGTTGTAACAAGCCTTACAGCATACGGTCCTGGATACATTGATGAAGAACTTAAGGATCTTGAGAAGGTTGTAGGCCTCCAGACAGACAAGCCGCTCAAGAGAGCATTTATGCCGTACGGCGGTATCAAGATGGCTCAGCAGGCTGCTGAAAGTTACGGATACAAGGTAAATCCTAAGTACGACCAGATCTTCAACGAATATCACAAGACACATAATCAGGGCGTATTTGATGCCTACACACCTGAAATCAGAGCCGCAAGAAACAGCCATATCGTAACAGGACTTCCTGATACATACGGACGCGGACGAATCGTAGGTGACTACAGAAGAGTTGCTCTTTATGGTATTGATTTTCTCATCAGGGAAAAGGAAGCTGACAAGGCTAACTGCGGCGACGGTACAATGACAGATGAAGTAATCCGCCAGAGAGAAGAACTTTCAGATCAGATCAAGGCTCTTCAGGGTATGAAGAAGATGGCTGAGATCTACGGATACGACATTTCACAGCCTGCAAAGAACGCTAAGGAAGCTGTTCAGTGGCTTTACTTCGGATATCTTGCAGCTATCAAAACACAGAACGGTGCAGCAATGTCAGTCGGACGTGTATCAACATTCCTTGATATCTACATCCAGCGTGACCTTAAGGCAGGAACACTTACAGAATCAGAAGCTCAGGAACTTATCGACCACATGGTTATGAAGTTCAGAATGGTTAAGTTCGCAAGAATTCCTTCATACAATGACCTCTTCTCAGGCGACCCTGTATGGGCAACACTTGAAGTTGCAGGTATCGGAGTTGACGGACGTCACATGGTAACAAAGAACGATTTCCGTTTCCTCCATACACTTGAAAATATGGGACCTTCACCTGAACCGAACCTTACAGTTCTCTATTCAGAGGCACTCCCTGAAACATTCAAGAAATATGCAGCAAAAATCTCTATCGATACAAGTTCTATCCAGTATGAGAACGATGATGTTACTGTCTCTTATACACATCTGACGCTGCCGACGATACTCCTTGTGTA
>CAMCOJ010000362.1 GCA_945876405.1 uncultured Ruminococcus sp. | reverse complement strand
TATATCGTATACAATATCTGCCTCTCCCATATGCCTCACCTCTTGCAACTTTAGTCCTGACTTATCAGTTCAGTGGCATTGTCCATTAAGATGCTGCTGAACGGAATATTGTCAATTACCGTAGAAAGGAGCACTTCCTCTATTGAAGCATATTCTCCGAGCAGAGTATATCTCTGGCTTCCGGATGAATTTTTCAGAAGTCCGAATCTTGCTTTTCTGCCGTCCGGAAGAACTGTCAGGTTCTTGTTTGCTTCCGACCAGGTATTAAATCGGTATCTTGTTCCGTTGTAGCTGAAATTCAATCCATACCAGTGTCCTTCAACAGGATCCCACTCTCCGGTATACTGTGATGTAAAATCATCTATGTCACGTATCTGCATGAGTCACACCTTCTTTACACTATGTCTTTTATTACTTTACGGGCTATTCCCTGTATTATACAGTGATCAACCTCTCTGGTTTCATAGGCATCATTTTCAGGGACAAGAAGAATCTTCTGTTTTTCCTTATCTCTGTATATTCTCTTCAAAGTTGCCTCATCATCAAGAAGAGCAACAACAACTGAACCGTCATCAGCAGTGTTTACAGCTTCCACAAGTACCATGTCACCGTCATTGATTCCGATGTTAATCATTGAATCTCCCTGAGCAGTAACAATGAAATGCTCCTTGCCTCTCAGAGCTGCAGCTGATAATGCCATATAGCTCTGAACTCTTCCGTCAGCAAATATCGGAGCACCGCAGGCAATATTACCAAGCACCGGTACCTGAACAGAATCATCAAATACTTTTTCTTCTGCAATGCGAATACTTCTGTGTCCGAGTATCTCAAGACGGCCTTCTTTCTCCAGCACCTTCATGTATCTGCAGGCGGTTGAACGGTCAATGCCAAAATGATTTGCTATATCTCCGTATGAAGGCGAAATACTGTTTTCGTTCTTGTACTCCACCACATAATCATACATAGCTTCAAGAAGCTCATTATCCTTATGTCGCATTTCGGATTCTCCTTTCTGAAAAGTCTGTTATCAGTCATGCTTCCTTGATATAGCTGAGTAATACCAGATCCTCGTTACCTGTATTTATTATACTGTAATCAGAGTCCTTTTTGAAGATATGGTATTCACCGACTGAAAGTCTTCTTTCTGAACCATTGCATAATAAAATGCCTGTTCCGGCAGCGATATAGTTTACATCCTCTACTTCTGTATGTCTCTGTACAGCACCGCTGTTTCCCTTATGAATGCGGTATGTTATAAGTTTTCCTGTTTCTGAAGCAGTCATAATAATTACTAACCCCCTGTTATTAAAATTGCATCTAAATTCTATCTGCAACATTTGTTGTTATTAGTATTTTACCACACCTCCCGCAAGCTGTCAACCCCTTAAGAGTCCATGTTATACGACAGAAGATTATGGCAATTTTTATTTCAAATGATGGTAGATTTCTGCCATCTTATAAATGACGTTATTACGATGTTTGCGAAATTTTCATTTATTTTCAAAAGTCAGCGTTATTGTACTTTTCAATAATTGACAACTAAAAATTTTTTTGATAAAATTTTATTAACGCTTAAAAATGGTGAAAAGGAGTATGATATATGGCTAAGGATACATCACAGAAACTTAAGATGACACGTATACTGGATATGCTGCGTATGGATTCGAGCAAAGAAGAACCGCTCACAACAGATATTCTCTGCTCAAGACTTATGAACGAGTTCCAGATAGTATGCGACAGGCGCACTCTTTCAACAGACATACAGTATATGTGCGAGCATGGATTTGATATAAAGGACTGCCGAGTAGGTCATAAGAAAGCTTATTACATTGAGTCTCAGGATGAAAAGCTGAGTGTATCTGATATGAAGATTATCCTGGAAGCCATTCAGGCTTCGTCATTTATCCCGGAGGACAAGTCAGGACAGCTTACTGACAAGCTTATTCGTATTGCCGGTGGTGAAGGCGCAGGGCTTCTTAAAAAAAGTAAGGTATGCTTCAATGTTACAAAGCATACCAGTGATGATACTATAAAGAATATTGATACGATCAGCACTGCCACCTCCGGCGGCAAATGCATTACCTTCTACTACTTTGACTACAATGAACGCAGCGAGAAGGTTTACCGTTATGACAAGGAACTGTATACTGCGGAGCCACTCGCAATGATATACATCAATGACCGTTACTACCTTATCGCCTACTCCCTGAACAGACAGGAGATCAGAACATATCGTATCGACCGAATGGATGAAGTTCTTCTCACTGATCAGGCTGCTGAACATACAGAAGCCGATATTCCGGTGGACGATTATAAAAAGCAGGTATTTATGATGTACGGTGGCGAACCGATTGACGTTATTCTCAGCTTTGACAAGTCTATGATCAACGTTATTTTCGATAAATTCGGCATTGGCACGCCAATGATGAAAAAGGATGAGAACACATTCTTTTCATCAGTAGTTGTCCAGGAAAGTCAGATGTTCTACGGCTGGCTTGTTTCCCTCGGCGGTAAAATGAAGATTGTATCCCCGGAGGCGCTTGACCATAGATACAAGGAATGGATCAGAAAATCGATTGGAGAAGAAGGAGAATAAAAAACATGGATGAATACTCAAGAATTTTAATTGAAAGATATTGCATGAGTCATAATTCAGCAAAAAGCAGACGCCTCTATGAACTTGTAAGGCTTTCTTATAATGTTACCGGTGAAGGCACAGATGCTGATGCTATATTTCTTGAAAAAGCTATTATAAACGAAAAGGATCCTGAGCTCAAGGCAGCTCTTGAAGATCTTGATTCCTATCTTTTCGGATACTGATGGAGGATACAGTTTATGAGAACAATTGAACCACAGAAAATGTACAGACACTTTAAGGGAAACCTTTATTTTGTACTTGATATATACGGAAACAGGCGAAACGATGGTTGTCTATAAGGCCTGTCTCTTATACACATCTCCGAGCCCACGAGACAGGCAGAAA
>CAMCOJ010000361.1 GCA_945876405.1 uncultured Ruminococcus sp. | reverse complement strand
ACACAAGGAGTATCGTCGGCAGCGTCAGATGTGTATAAGAGACAGGACTATATCCATGGCGCGGAAGTAATAGACAAACTTTCTGAAAATGACGGAAGTATCGGATTTATCCTTCCTGATATGGCCAAGTCAGAACTGTTCCCGACAGTTATCTGCGACGGTGCTCTTCCAAGAAAAACATTCTCTATGGGTCATGCCTGGGATAAGCGTTACTACATAGAGTGCAGGAAGATAACTGAATAAATTCAGATTAAATAATATTTATAATATAAAGGATGATAAGATAATGAAAAAAGAACTTAATAAAGTTTATGATCCGGGTAATGTAGAAGACAGAATCTACAAATACTGGGTTGACAAAAACTGCTTCAGAGCGGAAGTTGACAGAACAAAGAAGCCGTATACAATTGTTATTCCGCCTCCGAACATTACCGGTCAGCTTCACATGGGTCACGCTCTTGACGAAACTCTTCAGGATATTCTTATCAGATACAAGAGAATGTCCGGTTACGCAACACTCTGGCTTCCAGGTACAGATCATGCTTCAATAGCTACAGAAGCAAAGATTGTTGAAGCTATGAGAAAAGACGGTGTTACCAAGGAAGACATTGGCAGAGACGGATTTATGGAACGTGCATGGAAGTGGAAGGAGCAGTACGGCGGAAGAATCGTTGAACAGCTCAAGAAGCTCGGTTCTTCATGTGACTGGTCAAGAGAACGTTTCACAATGGACGAGGGCTGTAACAAGGCTGTTAAGGAAGTATTCGTAAAGCTCTATGATAAGGGTCTTATCTACAGAGGCGAAAGAATAATAAACTGGTGTCCTAAGTGTAAGACATCAATCTCTGACGCTGAGGTTGAGTATGAGGATCAGGCAGGACATTTCTGGCACCTCAGATACAAGCTCGCCGATGGTTCAGGCTATCTTGAGCTTGCCACAACACGTCCGGAAACACTCCTCGGTGATACAGCCGTTGCAGTAAACCCTAACGACGAAAGATACAAAGATCTCGTAGGCAAAAACGTTATTCTTCCTCTTGTTCACAGAGAGATTCCAATTGTTGCCGATGACTATGTTGAGATGGACTTCGGTACAGGCGTTGTTAAGATTACACCTGCACACGACCCGAATGACTTTGAAGTTGGTCTCCGCCACAACCTTCCTGTTATCAACGTAATGACAGATGAAGCGAAGATTACTGAAGATTATCCGAAGTATGCCGGCATGGACAGATACGAAGCAAGAAAGGCTATCGTAGCTGACCTCGAAGCAGAAGGCGCACTTGTAAAGATAGAAGACTACAGCCACAATGTTGGTACATGCTACAGATGTTCAACAACAGTTGAGCCAAGAGTATCAAAGCAGTGGTTCGTAAAGATGGAACCTCTTGCACAGCCTGCAATTGATGCTGTTAAGAACGGCGAAACAAAGTTCGTTCCGGAGAGATTCAACAAGATTTACTTCCACTGGCTTGAAAACATCAAGGACTGGTGTATTTCACGTCAGCTCTGGTGGGGTCATCAGATTCCTGCATTCTACTGCGACAGCTGCGGTGAGATGGTAGTTACAAAGGAAAACTCAGCTGTATGTCCTAAGTGCGGCAAGCCAATGCGTCAGGATCCTGATACTCTCGATACCTGGTTCAGTTCTGCTCTCTGGCCGTTCTCAACACTCGGCTGGCCAGACAAGACAGATGACCTCGACTTCTTCTATCCTACAAATACACTTGTAACAGGCTACGACATCATTTTCTTCTGGGTAGTAAGAATGATGTTCTCAGGTATTGAACACATGGGCAAGGTACCGTTTGACACTGTTCTTATCCACGGTCTTGTTCGTGACTCACAGGGCAGAAAGATGTCCAAGTCTCTCGGCAACGGCATCGATCCGCTTGAAGTTATTGCTGAGTATGGTGCAGACGCTCTCAGATTTACACTTGCAACAGGTAACTCACCTGGAAACGATATGCGTTACATGGATGAAAAGGTTAAGGCTTCAAGAAACTTTGCAAACAAGCTCTGGAATGCATCAAGATTTATCATGATGAATCTTCCTGACGACTTTAAGTTTACAGGTCTTCCTGAAAACCTTAATATCGAAGACAAGTGGATTGTCAGCAAGTTCAACGATCTTGCAAAGGCTGTTAATGACAACCTTGACAACTTCGAACTCGGTGTGGCTGTATCAAAGCTTTACGACTTTATCTGGGATGTATACTGTGACTGGTATATCGAACTTACAAAGCCAAGAATTATGGCAGGCGGTGAAACAAAGGCATCTGCTCAGGCAGTTCTTGTATTCATCATGCAGGGTATGCTTAAGCTTCTCCATCCGTTTATGCCGTTTATTACAGAAGAAATCTGGCAGACACTTACAGACGGCGAATCACCTCTTATGCTTGAAAAGTTCCCTGTATTTGAAGATGCACTTTCATTCAAGGCTGAAGAAGAAGCATTTGAAAAGGTTATCGCAGTTATAAAGGAAATAAGAAACAGAAGAACAGAGATGAATATTCCGCCTTCAGTAAAGGCTCAGGTATTTATCGAAACTGAGTTTAAGGATCTCTTCGAAAGCTGTTCTATGTTCTTTGAAAAGATGGCATTTGCATCATCTGTAAAAGTTGAAAGCAGCTTTGAGCTTGAAGATGCTGTAACAGCAGTAACTGACAGTGCAAGAGCATTTATTCCGATGAATGAACTTGTTGACAAGGATAAGGAACTTGCTCGTCTTAACAAGGAGAAGGAAAAGGTTCAGAAGGATATTGATTTCCTCTCAGGCAAGCTGAACAATCCGGGATTTGTCGCAAAGGCACCTGAGAAGCTTATTGAAGCCGAAAAGGCTAAGCTTGCAAAGGCTGAGGAAAAGATGCAGAAGATTAATCAGTCTATCGAAAGTCTTAAGTAAGAAATATTGAATTAAACCCGGATAAATTTTGCATTTATCCGGGTTTTTCAGATACGGAGGAAAACATGAACTATACGGAAG
>CAMCOJ010000360.1 GCA_945876405.1 uncultured Ruminococcus sp. | reverse complement strand
ATTTCTGCCTGTCTCGTGGGCTCGGAGATGTGTATAAGAGACAGGATTTTGAAGGTCTCCGGCGGAGAAAAATGGCGGAGACAGTACGTGAATGGATGGAGTAGTTTTATGACACAGAGTTTTAATGAATTGAAAAGAAAAGCGCTGACTAAATATTTCAGCAAAATGAACGAACCTCAGAGAGAAGCAGTTTTCTGCGTGAACGGACCTCTTCTGGTTCTTGCTGGTGCAGGAAGTGGAAAAACTACAGCAATTATTAACCGAATAGCAAATATGATAAGCTTCGGAAATGCGTACAATGAAGATTCAGCATACGGTGCATCCGATGATGATATGCAGTTTCTTCAGGATTACATAGACGGAAAGGCAGATGATTTTGAACGTTTAAAGAATATCACTGCAGCAAATCCGATAGAACCATGGAAGATTCTCGCTATTACATTTACAAACAAGGCAGCAAATGAGCTCAGAACAAGACTTGAATCCATGCTTGGTACAGAGGGCCTCGATGTAAATGCTTCAACCTTTCACTCAGCATGTGTACGCATTCTGAGAAGAGAGATTACAAATCTTGGCTATAACAATAACTTTACTATATACGATTCTGACGAAACGCAGAAACTTATAAAGACATGTATGAGCGACCTTGGAATAGGCGATAAATCATTCAATCCTAAAGCAGTTATCAGCGCAATCAGCAATGCAAAGGATAAACTAATGAGTCCTGAGCAGTTTATAAAGGAAGCAGGAGATGACTACAAGCTTTCAACCTATGCAAAGATTTACAGGGAGTATCAGAAGAGACTCCTTGCTGCAAATGCACTTGACTTTGATGATATCATTATGCTTACAGTTGAAATCTTCGAAGATTTCCCTGAGATACTTGAACACTATCAGAACAGATACCGCTATATAATGGTTGACGAATATCAGGATACAAACTATGCACAGTTTAAGCTTGTAAGCCTTCTTTCAGAAAAATACAAAAATATCTGCGTAGTGGGCGATGACGATCAGAGCATTTACAGATTCAGAGGTGCTACTGTTGAAAATATCCTTAACTTTGAGGATCAGTTTGAAAACTGTCGTGTTATCAGACTTGAACAGAATTACCGTTCAACACAGAATATCCTCACTGCAGCAAATTCAGTTATTAAGAATAACAAATCAAGAAAAGACAAAACACTATGGTGCGATGAGGATGAAGGCTGCAAGGTATATATCTACAAGGCTTCAGATGAAAGTGACGAAGCAAGATTTGTATCAAGTGCGATTATGGCTGACAGGAAGGCCGGAGGTATGTTTAAGGACAATGCAGTTCTGTACAGGATGAATGCACAGTCAAACTTTATCGAAAGAGCATTTGTTCAGAACAATATTCCTTACAGGGTTTACGGCGGCATGAAGTTCTATGACCGCAAGGAAATAAAGGATATCGTTGCTTACCTCAGTGTGCTTAACAACAGCTACGATATGATGCGTTTCAAGCGTATTGTAAATGAACCGAAGAGAGGTATAGGCGATGCAACCATAAGAAGTCTTGACGAGATATGCATAGCAAATGCGGCTTCTCCGATAGATGTCATGAAAGAAGCAGACAGCTATCCGATGCTTTCAAAGAAAGCCAACAGTCTTCGCAGTCTTGCAGAGATATTTACGTCCCTTGCCGATATGGTTGACACTGTTCCGCTTGACACTCTTCTTGATGAAGTGCTTGACAAAACAGGGTACAGGGACTATCTGAATCTTCAGGGAAGCGAAGGACAGACACGTCTTGAGAACATAGAAGAACTTAAGTCAACAATGGTTGAGTATCAGAGAAACAATGAAGATCCGACACTTGAAGGATTCCTTGCTGATATTGCACTTTATACAGACCTTGATAAGATGGATGATGACAAAAACTGTGTAACACTTATGACCATTCATTCTGCAAAGGGACTTGAGTTTGATAACGTATATGTTATCGGTATGGAAGACGGTATATTCCCGGGGTCAAGAAGTATGTACAATGAAGAAGACATGGAAGAGGAGAGAAGACTTGCCTATGTTGCAATCACAAGAGCAAGGAAGAAGCTTCGTCTTATTCACGCATCACAGCGTATGATTTTCGGTACAACAACCAGAAATATGAAATCAAGATTTATCAAGGAAATAAATCCTGATGTTATATTCAAGGAAGACAGAATCACAACGACAGTTCCGGCAAGTGCAAAGTCAAAGTCTCATCCAGCCATGAATACAATGTCATTCCAGCAGCAGCTCCTTGCCAAGAAGAATGCTAAGCCAGTTACAAAGGAACCGGCTAACTACAGCACAGGTGACAGAGTGGATCATGATAAGTTCGGTATGGGTACGGTTCTTAATGTAAAGCCGATGGGAAATGATGCACTCCTTGAGATTGCTTTTGATGATATTGGTACTAAAAAAATAATGTCCAACTTCGCACAGATGAAGAAGGTGTAATAAAAAATGGTTTCCGAATTGATTTTTCCGGAAACCATTTTTCTATATTTTTTTAATGACCTTAACAGGGCACTTCTCAATGCAGGTGCCGCAGTCGGTACATTTGCTGTAGTCAATTGAAGCATGGAAATCAGTAACTGTTATTGCTCCGGCCTCGCATGCCTTTTCACACATCTTACAGCCAATACAGCCGTTTTTACAGCTGAGCTTCGTTGCTTTTCCGTTGTCAGCTGAGGAACATTTCACGACAGTGTGTTTGCTTTTCGGTTTTAGTGAAATGAGCTGGTTCGGACAGACTTGAGCACACTGACCACAGCCGACACACAGCTCTGTTTTTATGTGTGCAATACCGTTTCGGATTGTAATGCCGTTGTATTCGCACACCTCAGCACAGTCACCGTAGCCAAGACATCCGAAGGCACAGCTTTTTTCACCTGAATAGAAGCGTTTTACGGAAGCACAGCTTTTAACACCGGTGAAAGTGTATTTCCTGTCTCTTATACACATCTGACGCTGCCGACGATACTCCTTG
>CAMCOJ010000359.1 GCA_945876405.1 uncultured Ruminococcus sp. | reverse complement strand
TCCGTGCATATCGGCACCGGTGAACGAAAAAATATTTTTTTCGTTCACTATAATTATTTTCACTTGCATTCAGCCCCCAAATAATGTATAATAATCAATGACTATTATACATTATCAGGAGGCTGTTTTTTTTAATGAGCATACTTAACGTAGAACACGTAACACACGGATTCGGTGCACGCCAGATACTTGATGATTCGTCCTTCCGCCTTCTAAAAGGAGAACATGTAGGTCTTGTCGGTGCAAACGGTGAAGGTAAGACAACCTTCCTCAATATTATAACAGGAAAACTCATGCCGGACGAAGGCAAGATAGAATGGTGCAAACACATCACAACAGGTTACCTTGATCAGTACAGCACACTGACACCCGGAAAAACAATACGCGACGTTCTCAGAGAAGCATTTCAGCATCTTTCCGACCTTGAACAGGAAATGCTTGAGATGTACGAAAAAATGTCTGACGCTTCCGATGAAGAGATGGCTTCACTCATGGAAGATGTCGGAGAAATTCAGGAAATTCTCGATCAGAGCGGATACTATACAATAGACAGCAAAATTACAGAATACGCAAACGGTCTCGGTCTCGGAGAAATCGGACTCGATCATGACGTTACGGAACTTTCAGGCGGACAGAGAGCAAAGGTTCTCCTTACAAAGCTTCTGCTTGAAAACCCTATGATTCTCATTCTGGACGAACCTACAAACTTCCTCGATGAAAACCATATCGCATGGCTCCGGAACTTCCTGCAGAACTACGAAAACGCATTTATCCTCGTTTCACATGATGTTCCGTTTATGAACTCTGTTGTCAATGTAATCTACAATATAGAAAATGCAGTTCTCACAAGATACACCGGAAACTATGATGACTTCAGAAGAATGTACGAACTCAAGAAACGTCAGACCGAACAGGCTTATGAAAAGCAGCAGAAGGAAATCGCTCATCTTCAGGAATTCATTGCTAAAAACAAAGCCAGAGCAGCTACTGCAACGATGGCAAGATCACGCCAGAAAAAACTTGAAGGTATGGAGATAATCACAATAGCAAAGGAAAAAGTCAAACCTACATTCAGTTTCAAGTCAGCAAGAACTCCGGGTAAGGTTGTTATCGAAGGCAAAGACATCATTATCGGCTATGACGAACCGCTTACACGTGCTGTTGATTTCCAGGTTGAAAGAAACCAGAAGATTGCAATAAAGGGCGTAAACGGTCTCGGCAAATCAACACTTATAAAGACCATGCTGGGTATTATCAAGCCTATCCAGGGTACAGTTGAACATGACCAGTTTGTAAAATACGGCTACTTCCAGCAGGAAGAAAACGCCTCCGACAAAACTGCGCTCCAGGAAATATGGGACGAGTTTCCTTCCATGACAAATGCAGAAGTACGTGCCGCTCTTGCAAAATGCGGACTTACAAATGAACACATCACCTCCCAGATGAGAGTTCTCTCCGGTGGTGAGAACGCCAAGGTACGTCTATGCCGACTTATGCTGAACGAATTCAACCTTCTCGTTCTCGACGAGCCTACAAACCACCTTGACGTACTTGCCAAGGACGCTCTCCGTGAAGCCGTTGACAAGTTCAAGGGAACAGTCATTCTCGTAAGCCACGAACCTGAATTCTATGAAGGCGTGGTAACCGATGTATGGAATCTTGAAAACTGGACAACTAAAATAATCTGATAAACCAAAAGCCTTTAACTGTTTTAAATTCAGTTAAAGGCTTTTGTATTTTAAGAAAACATTATGAATAGAAAATAAATTCTTCATCGGCAAGTTTTATTCTGCTTTTGTTCTGAAGCTTCATCTCTCTTTTGCTTCTTATCTCCTGTTCATTAATGAAGGTATGATTGGTAGAGTTGTTGTCTACAATAAAGTAGGAATTGTTTCTATGTATAATCTCGGCATGCATTCTGCTTACTGCACAGTTGTCCGCTATGCAGTAGTCAACTGACTTTTCCTCAGTTCCTATTCTGAACCTGTTTCCTCTTATAATAATCTTTTCATTATTGCTTACACGTAGAAGAAATGTTTTTTTCCTTCGCTCATTAAGCAGTACCGTATCATTTTCAGAAACAATCTCACCATTGCTGTCGCAGTACTGAACCATTATTCTGTCATCATCCTGAGTTTCTGATTCCTTTTTCTTTCCTTTGCTCTTTCCTTTTGATTCCTTGAATATCTTTGAAAAAATACCTTTGATATTACCGCTTTCATTTTCACTTTCATCAGCATAAAAATCAAGAGGAATTCTGAACGCCGGTTCCTCCTTCTCTTCGGAAGTATCCACGCTTTCTTCTTCGGGCTTTTTCAAAGTAAATTTTACCGGTGGTTCATTTTCTTCATCATTGTCTTCCGGTAAGAAATCAGGTATGATTTTATCCGGCTCGCACTCATTAACTACTGCTATGCCGCATTTTTGCTCATCAACGATATATCTGAAATCTTCTGTGGAAAATTCGTTCTCGCTGTTAAGATATCCCAGCATCTTGCCAATGTAGTCGCAGTTTTCAGTGCTGTCAAACTTAACCCGGCAGATAAAGTTTTTCAAAAAAACTCTCAGTGACGGACTGGAATTATTCTTTCCCACAAAAGGCATAACACACATACAGAGCCTGCCGTCCTTTTCGTCATAGAACATTTTTTCGCAGTCAAGAATAACAGAATCAGGATCAATAAGGTAGTCTTCAGCATTTTCCATAACGGTTAGAACTGAATCGATAACCGAAATAATCGTCTCGCGGCTGATGCATTTATCAAGAAGTTCTGAAACCGAAATAAGTGAAGTAATATCATACCTTGCTGCAACCTTGTCATCAAACTGCATCACGCTGAACGGCAGCATTCCTTTGATATCGTTGTTGTCAAGCATACCGGCAGCGACCTTGTCAATCTGTTCTTCCGTACCTGATTCAAAAATCAAATATCTTTTTTTATCCTGATTTGAAATATAGTTTTTCATAAGTTTTCCTCATTTCGTATTTTTTCCTTTTCCTTTATTATACAT
>CAMCOJ010000358.1 GCA_945876405.1 uncultured Ruminococcus sp. | reverse complement strand
GCACTTAATTATGCAACTGGTATTTTTCCGGTTAAAAAATACGGTAAACATTCAGCTCTGAATATGTATCATGAGTTTTCTATCAATGATGCAGCTCCTTATTCTGAGTTCATGGGATTTACCGAGAATGAAACTGAGGAACTTTGTAAAAAATACTCTCTTTCATTCGACGAGATGAAAGAATGGTATAACGGATATCTGGTTGATGGTATTCCAATGTACAATCCTCAGTCAGTAGTTCTTGCCTGCAGCAGAAAAAAATTCAGCAATTACTGGACCAAAACCGAGACATTTGAAGCTTTGAAAGTATTTATACAGCTTGATATGAACGGATTACGTGATTCTGTGATAAAAATGATTTCCGGTGAGAAAGTCAGGGTTAATACAGAAAAATTCCAGAATGACATGACAACATTCAATTCTGCTGATGATGTTATTACCCTGCTTATTCATCTTGGATATCTTACTTACGACAATACAACAAATGAAGCCTGGATACCAAACAAGGAAGTACAGCAGGAATTCATTAACTGCATAGAAAACGGCGGCTGGGAAGAAGTTATGAATGCAGTTCGAAGGTCAGATGATCTTTTGGCTGCTACTCTGAACTGCGATGAAAAGAAAGTGGCTGAAATAATCGAAGAGGTTCATCGACAGAATTCTTCGGTTATAGCATATAACAATGAGCTTTCTCTTTCTGTGACACTTGCACTTGCGTATTATTCAGCAAGAAAACAGTATGAAATAATCAGAGAATTCCCTTCCGGAGATGGTTTTGCTGATCTGGCGTTCATACCACGAAAAGGTGTTAATGCACCTGCTATTGTTGCAGAATTAAAGTATAATAAATCTGCAGAAGGTGCGATTAGTCAGATAAAAGACAGAAACTATACTGATAAACTCATGGCGTTCAGCGGAGAAATACTGCTTGCTGGCATAAATTATGATAAGGAAAGCAAAAAGCATGAGTGTGTGATTGAGAAAATTGTAAAGTAATCCATAAACCTTAGTCTATTGACACACTTGACAGCTGTGTCATACAAGTTATAATCGTAAAAAATATCTGCAAAACCTTATACAACCAAATCCGTTTTTCCGTATTTATCTTTTATCTCTATAACGAGCTTATTCGGAAGACATGCTATCGGAACTGCGCTGCTGCTTATTTTCCCTGTTCTGATACACACCTTGTCCGGACACGAGGCCTCTGAAACATATATTTTTCCGTTTTCTACATTTATAATATTGTATCCGCCGTTTTCACTTTCAACACGGAAAGAGTAACTCTCTTTCACTTCATCAAGATTTATTTCCCGAATCAGCTTTCCGTCGCTGTAAACAAGAGCTTTCTTATCCCCTCCGCTGTCCTTCAGAATAAAAAACGCAGAAATACACGCTGCAGCAAAAATAAAAATCAGGACAAATGCCGTAATCAATACTCCTCTGTTTCCGGTTTTCATACTTCTCTCCTAAAAAATTCAGGAGTATGCAGAATATGCATACTCCTGTGAAATTTTAATAAAATGCTGATTAAGCCTTGCCAACAGAACCGAAGAGTTCCATCTTTTCCTTAACTGTAGCCTTGATAGCTTCGAAACCAGGAGCGAGAAGCTTTCTTGGGTCAAAGCCCTTGCCCTGCTTATCCTTGCCAGCTTCGATGTATTCTCTTGTAGCTGCAGCGAATGCGAGCTGACATTCTGTGTTAACGTTGATCTTAGCAACGCCGAGTGAGATAGCCTTCTTGATCATGTCTGCAGGAATACCTGTACCGCCGTGGAGTACGAGTGGCATCTCGCCAACCTTTTCGTTTACAGCAGCGAGTGTTTCAAAGCTGAGACCAGCCCAGTTTGCAGGATACTGACCGTGAATATTACCGATACCAGCAGCGAGGAAATCTACGCCGAGGTCAGCGATCATCTTGCATTCGTTTGGATCTGCGCATTCGCCCATACCAACAACGCCGTCTTCTTCACCGCCGATTGAACCAACTTCAGCTTCGATTGAGAGACCGAGGTTGTGTGAAGCGTTTACGAGTTCAGTTGTCTTGGCAACATTTTCTTCGATCGGGAAGTGTGAACCGTCGAACATGATTGATGTGAAGCCAGCCTTGATGCACTTGTAGCAGCCTTCGTATGAACCGTGGTCAAGGTGAAGAGCAACAGGTACTGTGATTCCGAGTGACTTGTCCATAGCCTTAACCATAGCAGCTACTGTTTCCATACCTGTCATATACTTGCCAGCACCTTCAGAAACACCGAGAATAACTGGTGACTTGAGTTCTTCTGCTGTAAGAAGAATAGCCTTTGTCCATTCAAGGTTGTTGATGTTGAACTGGCCTACTGCGTACTTGCCTGCTCTTGCCTTGTCGAGCATTTCTTTAGCTGAAACTAACATTATTAAAATTCCTCCGTAAAAAATAAATTTTTAACAAGTTTAAAGCGAACGGAAATTTTTCACGTCCACTAATAATTATAACTGAAATCTCAGAAAAAAGCAATTGTTTTTACAAAAAATTATTTTCCCTTTCTCTTCTTTTTCTTCGGCTTTTCATCTTCCTCATCTTCATCGTCTTTGCCGTATGTATTTACTATCCAGTAATAAAAAGGAATAGATAAAAATGCAAGCCAGCCCGGATGCCAGAGGTTAAGTGCAAAACCGGCAATAAGATAAAGAAGCGTTACCAGAACCGGATAGCAGAAGATATTTGCGTTCTTTTTGTAAATAGCTTCGATAGTGGTATAGTAGAGCGGAATTGTCAGGAAGATCATCCACATCGGATGCCACCAGTTAAAAAGTCCCCCGGTCGCAAGAAAAGCAGTCGTTGCAAAAATCGGATACGGAAATTTCATAAGCTTCTTATAAAACTTCTTGTCCTTCTGTATTCTGTTTATTGTTTCATAAATCTCACTGCTGAAATCAACTGCCGGTTTGTTCACCTGAGCATTTGCCGGAAGTGCTGTTCCGTCAACGGTTTCATAGTTAAAGTAACCTGCAAGATTTTCCGGCTCTGCATATACG
>CAMCOJ010000357.1 GCA_945876405.1 uncultured Ruminococcus sp. | reverse complement strand
CTACACAAGGAGTATCGTCGGCAGCGTCAGATGTGTATAAGAGACAGGACTTTCAGAATCCTGAATCTGATATACAGCGACAGAAAGCAGGCGGCAGAATATATAACGGATAATTATATAAAAGAAAAAATGTTTCATTTTGTTCAGATGCTTTCATTTGTTGTTTCTGCTGTAGTTCTCATGATTATTTCTAATATAGTATTTTCCATTGCTTTCAGAGACAAGGATATGAAATCTGACGGAGTGGCTGATTCAATTCTTGGAACGATTCCTGAGATAGTGAATGCAGTTATGGTAATAACGATTTTTGCATTTCTTGTAAAGATTACAGTTTATTCAGGTGTGGAGATTAACGGTATAATGGATGATAATGCACTTAACAGTTCATACATATTCCGTTTCATGTACAATGCAGACAAATATATGCTAAATTTCAGATAACAGATAAATAGATTTTTGGTGCGAGGCACCTTTACGGAGGGTATTATGATTTTATGCAACAGATGTAAAAAAAGACCTGCAGTTGTTTTTATTACAGCAATGAGCGGGGACTCACAGAAAAATGAAGGACTTTGTATGGTCTGTGCCAGAGAACTGAAGATTCCTCAGGTAAAGGACTATATGGAGCAGCTTGGCATTACTGACGAGGAAATAGATCAGCTTTCAGAGCAGATGATGGAACTTGTTGACGGTGATGCATTTGAACCGGGCGGTTCAAGTACGCTTCTGCCACCGTTTATACAGGACATGATAAACGGTTCTTCAGATCCGAACAGCGGAAAAGGCGGATTCGGTTCGCTTTTCGGAAGCGGATTTGAAAAGAGTGACACAAAGAAAAAAGGTGACTCCAAAAAGAAGGAGAAGAAGCTTAAGTTTCTTGAAAACTACTGTACAAACCTCAGCAGAAAAGCGGAAGAGGGCAGTATAGACAATATTATTGGAAGAGACAAGGAAATATCAAGAGTGGTTCAGATTCTTTCTAGAAGAACCAAGAACAATCCGTGCCTTATAGGTGAGCCTGGTGTCGGTAAAACTGCCATAGCAGAAGGTATTGCACAGAGGATCAAATCAGGCAATATTCCGTACAGTCTCCGGGACAAAAAAGTATATCTTCTTGACCTGACAGCACTTGTTGCCGGAACACAGTTCAGAGGACAGTTTGAAAGTCGTGTAAAGGGTCTGGTTGATGAGGTCAGAGCCGAAGGAAACATCATTCTTTTCATTGATGAGGTTCATAATCTTGTGGGTGCCGGAGACTCGGAAGGCTCCATGAATGCGGCAAATATTCTCAAGCCTGCTCTTTCGAGAGGCGAGGTTCAGGTAATAGGTGCAACAACATTCGGTGAATACAGAAAGTATATCGAAAAGGACAGTGCGCTTGAAAGACGTTTCCAGCCGGTTACAGTAAATGAACCTACTATCGACGAAACAGTTGAGATTCTTAAAGGTATCAGAACTCACTACGAAGAATTCCACAGAGTAAAGATAAGTGATGAACTTCTCAGAATGTGTGCAGTTCTTTCAGAGAGATATATAAACGACAGATTCCTTCCTGACAAGGCTATTGACCTTCTTGATGAAGGATGTGCATGTACGGCCATTGAAAGCAGGGTGCTGGCAGAATACGATATGAAATCAGCAGCACTTGCAGACCTTGAGGAAACTGAAAATGATATAGAAGAGTCAGATGAACCGGACTATGAAAAACTTGCAGCTGTAAAGGCTGATATAATCAGAGCAAAAAATGAACTTAAAGAAGCTGAAGAAGCAAAAAACAATGTTTATGTAACAGAAGATCATATTGGCAGGGTAATTGAACTCTGGACCGGTATACCTGCAAACAAGGTTATAGGACCGGAACTCAGGAAACTTGCAGACCTTGAGGAGAATATAAAGAAGAGAATTATCGGTCAGGACGAAGCAGTTTCCGTTCTTTCAAAGTCCATAAGAAGAAAACGTGTAAATCTTTCAAAGAGACGCAGACCGGCATCGTTCATATTTGTCGGCCCTACAGGTGTAGGTAAGACTGAGCTTGTAAAGGTTCTCTCCGAGGAGATGTTCAACTCCACTGAACCGCTTATCAGATTTGACATGACTGAGTTCATGGAGAAGCATGCTGTTTCAAAGCTCATAGGTTCTCCTCCGGGATATGTAGGATACAACGAAGCAGGTCAGCTCACTGAGAAGGTAAGAAGACAGCCGTATTCAGTAATCCTCTTCGATGAGATAGAAAAGGCACATCCTGATGTTATGAACATACTCCTTCAGATTCTTGATGAAGGTAAGCTTGATGACTCACAGGGACGTTCAGTAAATTTTGAAAACACGATTATTGTCATGACTTCAAACGCCGGCTCTGCAGACAAGAGCACGGGAGTAGGATTCAACAGAACGGCAGAAGATATTTCTAAGGATAAGGCTATGAAGGGACTTAAGGAATTCCTCAGACCTGAATTTATCAGCCGTATTGACGAGATTGTTGTCTTCAGTCCGCTTTCAAAGGAATCCTATGCAAAGATTGCAGGACTTATGATAGACGAAATGAAAGAACCTCTCCTTGAAAAGGGAATTGAGCTCACTTATGATGAAAACGTTCTGCCTGCGATAGCTGAAACGTCATACGACAGAAAGTTCGGTGCGAGAGACATCAGAAATGTTATAAGGAAGGATGTTGAGGATAAGATTGCATCACAGATTATTGATCACCCTGATGAAATAATAAAGCATCTTCATATAACAGTCGGTGAGGACGGTAAGGAAATTACAGTAAAGATTGAAAAATAAAAATTCACAGGCATTCGGATAAAAGCCGGATGCCTGTTGTTTTTTACAATGCAAACCCGGTAAATACGCAGTCTGAGGAATAATAAAAATTTTTTTGATTTTTTTAAAAAAAAGTATTGACATTTATTCTGTGATGTAGTATAATAATAAAGCCGACGGAGAACGGCACTAAAAACTAAATAAATGCGGGTGTAGTTCAATGGTAGAATGTCAGCCTTCCAAGCTGAACACGTGGGTTC
>CAMCOJ010000356.1 GCA_945876405.1 uncultured Ruminococcus sp. | reverse complement strand
GTACAGAGTATCTTGGTGAAAAAGAAGTTGTTCTTTCTTCAAAGGATAAAACAGAAATTATTCTTTTTGCTGTTCAGTTTCTGCTTTTCCTTTTTCTTCCGAAAAGTCTGAGAGGCGGAGTGTCTGTTGTATTCGGAATAATTCTCTATGCTATGATTCTCTTTGACTGGAAGGAGAACGGATTCAATATTATCCGTGACCGAAAACTTGATCATGTGAAGGTGATTCCTCTTCTGAGGTATCAGATAGCATATATTTCTATTATAACAATAATGATTCTTATTGGGATTCCGCTCTTTGTTGCGACCGGGCTCAGAGTATGAGAAAGGGGACAAATAATGGAAAAAATCATACAGCAGAAAATTGATTCCGGAAAC
This sequence comes from uncultured Ruminococcus sp., assembly GCA_945876405.1. Lineage (GTDB taxonomy): Bacteria > Bacillota > Clostridia > Oscillospirales > Ruminococcaceae > HUN007. Next base: position 2,663 of record CAMCOJ010000356.1, on the reverse strand, counting down.
GGAATCATCATTTTGCCACCGGGGGAGTATCAGGGACCGTTTTTTATTAATCATCCGTGTACAGTTGAAGGTAACGGAACAACATTATGGAACAGGGGAGAGACGGTTCTTGTTGTTGCTTCTGCCGGAGTTACACTGAAAAATCTGCGTGTGGAACTTATCGACAGGGCAGCTGATGCATATTCAGTATGTTCATCGGAAAAAGTTTCTGTGGAAAATGTAGAGATTATAGGAAACACATCAGGATTTGGAAATGAAGATACTGTTCCGGATGTAAATCGTCAGCTCAAACTTGGTAGATTCAGTGCTGATAAAAAAAATACATTTATTTTTGAAGTATACTCACCAGGAGTTTCAACACTTGAAACTGATATAAGAGATATTAATCTTGAGCCTTCTGATCTGATGCCCGGAATTAATCGCATCAGACTTACAGTAAGCAGTATTCCATCGGGGACGTTTTTATTTGGTGACATAATAATGCGTTCTGAATTCAACAGAAGATTTTACATACAGGGCGCAGCGTATAATTCAGAAAATACTGCAAATGATATGCTGATCGGAACTGTGGATTCAGAAGAAATTGAAAATCTGAAAAAAAGAGTGTCAGTTATGGAAAGCGAACGAAAGGAACTGATACAGTCAGTACGCGTGAAAGTATCAGATAAAGAACATACTGTTAGTGAGCATCAGCAGCAAAACATTCCTGGACCAGGAGGTGTTTATATTCTTTCAAGAGGCGAGAGAATAAGTATAGATAAGTATTCTGGTGACAAAATAAAAATACACATGGGATACAAATCAGTTGCCCATGATATTGATATTGATCCTTATGCATTTATGCTTGGGGCTGACGGAATAACAAGTTGTGATGATGATTTTGTTTTCTTTGGTAACAGAGATACTGTGAGCGGGGCACTTGTATTTAATGAAGATAAATCTATAGAAGCGGATTTGAAAAAGGTTCCGGATCATATAAAAAAGATTTCATTTGTTTATTCAATTTACAAACCGGGACCTCTTGATAATTTTTCCAAGGTGAACGAACCGTTTATATCTGTTTTGCAGAACGACAGAGAGATAATAAGGTACACAGCAACTGAACTTTTTGCAGAAACAACAATTATTTTCATGGAAATATACAAACATGGTTCCGGCTGGAAAATAAATGCTATAGGACAAGGATATAAAGAAGGATTAAAGAGACTTTGTGCCGGATATGGACTTATTGTATCGTAAAAAAGAGGGATAGCAAAATGAACAATTTTAAGGGCAGGATACTCAAACCGCTGCTGCTTCTGGTGTCAGTGATTTGTTTTGCAATAGCAAAATTTAATAAAAATAAAAAATCAAAAATTGAAAAACGGAGTGGATAATATGAAAATTACAGAAGATATTTTATACGTTGGTGTAAATGACAGAAACATTGATCTTTTTGAAGGACAGTACATTGTTCCCGAAGGAATGGCTTACAACTCGTATATAATTTCAGACGGCAAGGTTGCTGTAATGGACAGTGTTGATTCAAACTTTGTTGATGAATGGCTTGGAAATATCGACAATGCTCTTGAAGGCAGGGAACCTGATTACATTGTTGTCCAGCACATGGAGCCTGACCATTCTGCTGGTATTAAGGCCTTTATGGAAAAGTATAAGAATGCAAAGGTTGTTTCTTCAGCAAAGGCATTTCCTATGATGAAGAACTTTTTCGGAACTGATTTCGAAGACAGAAGAATAGTTGTCGGAGAAAACGATACACTTGAGCTTGGCAGCCATACACTCAATTTCATTACTGCCCCTATGGTTCACTGGCCTGAAGTTATAGTAACATACGACAGTAAGGACAAGGTGCTTTTCTCAGCAGATGGTTTCGGAAAGTTCGGTGCACTGGATGCAGATGAAGACTGGGCATGTGAAGCAAGAAGATATTACATTGGCATTGTAGGCAAATACGGTGCACAGGTTCAGGCTCTTCTTAAGAAAGCCTCAGCACTTGACATCCAGATAATCTGTCCTCTTCACGGACCGGTACTCAGTGAAAATCTCGGTTATTACATAGACCTTTACAACACATGGTCAGGTTATAAAACGGAAAGTGAGGGTGTTGTGGTTGCGTATACTTCAGTATACGGAAATACAAAGAAGGCAGCTGCATATCTTGAAGAAAAGCTTCTCGAAAACGGGTGTCCTAAGGTTGTGTCATTTGACCTTGCAAGAAACGATATGGCAGAATGTGTTGAAGATGCATTCAGATACGGAAAGATTGTATTTGCCACAACAACATATAACGGAGATGTATTCCCGTTTATGAGGAATTTTATTGAAACATTAACAGAACATAATTTCCAGAATAAAACTGTAGCATTTATTGAAAACGGCTCATGGGCACCTACGGCAGCAAGAGTGATGAAGGGGATGCTTGAAAAGAGTAAAAACCTTACATACTGCGAAAATGATGTTAAGATTATTTCCGCAATGAATGAAGAAAGCAGGGCGCAGATTGACGCACTTGCATCAGAACTCTGCAAATAAAAAATGAAAAAAGTATTTGACCGACGCATTCTTTTTAATGCATTGAAGGTTGCATCCGGATGTGTTGCTGCAATATTCATCTGTACCTGTCTCTTATACACATCTGACGCTGCCGACGATACTCCTTGTGT
>CAMCOJ010000355.1 GCA_945876405.1 uncultured Ruminococcus sp. | reverse complement strand
TTAATAACGTCTTTACTTGCATTAAAAATAATGATATAATTGTATTAGTACAGTTTTATACTATTCTGAAGGGACTTATTAAAAATGAACAATAAAATAAAAATTCTGCACTGTTCCGATTTTCACCTTGGTGCAGAACTTTCATTTCTAAAAAACAAAGCTAAAAGCAGAAGAGCTGAAGTACTGAATACACTTTCACGCATTACTGACATATGTTCTTCTCAGAAGATTGAATTGCTCATAATCTCCGGTGATTTATTTGACAGCAATCACGTTGATTCTGCAACTCTTACCTCGGTAAAAGAACTTTTTGCCGGCATTCCTGATACCCTTGTTGCTGTTGCATGCGGAAATCATGATTATTTTGCAGTAGATTCTCCTTACAGTGATGACGACTGGTCTTCCAACGTAGTAATAATTTATAAAAAATTCACAACAATTGAATATCCGAAGAAAAACCTTCGTCTGTGCGGTTCTTCCTTTCTGAGTAGTTATCAGGAGGGTTGCGGTTCGAGTCTTTCCGTACCGGATGACAATATGATCAACATCCTTGTTTATCACGGAGATCTGGTATCAGAAAATCAAACAAGCAAATACAATTCAGTTTCAGTTAAAACACTTGAAAACTCAAACTTCGACTATGTTGCGCTTGGTCATATACACAGCGCTACACCGCTGATGAGGGCTGGAAACACAACTTATGCTTATTCGGGCACACCTGACGGGAATGGTTTCGATGAATGCGGAAAAAAGGGTGTATACGCCGGATACGTATATAAACACAGAACCGAGCTTGCTTTTATTGAAACAAGCAGCAGAACATATGAGAATGTCTCGGTTGATATTTCCGCTCTTACCTCAAACTCCAGGATAATTCAGGCTATCATTAAAAAACTTGAAGATACATACGGCAGTTCATACCAGGAGAATCTCTACAGGATAACTTTGACCGGAAGTACACCGGATGGATTTTTACCAGGAATCAAATTCATACATACCGAGCTTCAGGATCTCCTTTATTTTGTTAATATTGTTAATAAATCAAGACCTGATACTGATATCAGTATTCTCTCATCTGATTTTTCACTAAAAGGAATTTTTGTCAGAAAAATGCTCAGTAAAATTAATTCATGTGAAACTGCAGAAGAAAAGGAAATGTACGAAAACGCTCTTTACATAGGGCTTAAAGCGTTTGACGGTGAGGTAAGTTACTATGAGAATTAAAGAGCTCCATATTGAAAAATTCGGAACGATAAGAAATCTTACAATTAATACATCTGAAAAATTAAACTATGTATATGGTCTGAATGAAGCTGAAAAAACAACCGTTATTGATTTTATCGAAATCATGCTTTACGGAACAGTGAACAACTACCGTGAAGATATCAGGGAAAAATATCTTCCTGATGATGGTTCAGACATGTACGGATCAATTGTATTTGAACACAAAGGTGACGAGATCACTCTTGAAAGAGTTTTCAATGCCGGCAGATATAAAAAAGACACAATAAAAATCACAAACAATACAAAAGGCACATCCGAGGAACTTCCGTACAACGTTCGTCCGGGTGAATACCTTTTCAACGCAAGCAAGGAGATATTCAGAAGAAATTCATACATAAACGAATCAGAAAGTGTGTCCATGATGAAAACCTCTCACACGCGGATTATGTCCTCCCTGCTCTCAAATCTGATTTCAACCGCGTCAGAAACCACATCAGTTTCTGATGTAGCCAGGATGCTGAACAGTTACTGTGATCCTGCCGATCCGGAAAGTATAACGTTTAAACTGGGCGAAAAGAAATCAGCACTTGACAGTCTGAAAGAAGAACTGAAAAGTGCTCTTGAAACTGAAGAAGCGAAAATTGAACATCAGCTCGGCTGTAATAAGCTTCATACCCGGTTTGCTCAGGAAACCAGTAAATATGAAAAAATTAAAACCAGCATAGAGATTCAGGATATGATCTCAGAAATAGAAACTCTTAAAAACGATGAAAACAGCGAAGAGAATTTTCAGAACACCTCTGAAAAATTCAACGAAACTGCTGCAGATCTTAAACGTTCACGAGTTCTCGAAAACAGAAATGCATTCGATAAAGCGCATGAAAAATACAAGCGTCTTAAATCATTTTACCGCGAACAGCTCGGATGCCTGCAGAGAGAGAAAAATCTAAATGTTGAACTTGGGCGATATACTCCAAAAGGAGATCCTTCGTCCCTGAATAAAGTTATCGAACTTCAGGACAATATAGAACAGTGCCAGGATACAATCAATGCTCTGCATTCTCAGCTTTCAGAAAAACAGAGCGAAATGAAAATAATTCAGGAAAAGGTTATCGACGCAAAAGAAAAATTCGAAGAAGCCGAAAATGCTCTTGTAAAACACGATGAAATGTCAAGACATAAAATTGCACATGCTGAAAATTCACTCCATGATTCAAGTGAGACTATCGAGGTAAAACCTATAACCAAAAGCAAAAACCTTATATTCGCTGTTTTTGTTCTTGCTGTTCTGGTTACTCTTCTGATTATCTTCATTACTAATATTTTTGCGGTTGTAATTTTAGGTGCAGGAATTCTGAGTGTTCTCTACACAATATTTATAAAAATAGGTAAAGAAAAAAAAGTAAAACAATACAGCCGTATTGATGAAAACCAGCTTAGAACTTCCCAGATTGCTCTAAGAAATCTTAAAAATTCCTGCAGCGAGGAACATGACAAATTTGCGTCAAAATCAGCTTATGCAAGAAACCAGTATGAAGATATTAAAAAGACAAGTCATACTCTTAAAAAACAGATTTCATCACTTGAAAATGAAATTGCAAATTCAGAAAGCAATATTCAAAAGTATAAATCGCTTAAGGAAGAAGCAGAAAAAAACATCACACATCCTGACCCGAAATTTTACTCCATCAGGTCTGAGATAAATGATATTCACAGAGAAATTAAACATCGTGAAACAGAAATAGAAGTAATAAGAGAAACCATTCTTTCAGATCTTTCTTCTATAAGAACCTTCCAGAATTTTGAGGATGCTGAAAAC
>CAMCOJ010000354.1 GCA_945876405.1 uncultured Ruminococcus sp. | reverse complement strand
GGTCTGAAACCATAACTGCTTTCGGAAAAGAGCGGTTCATATATCGGTTGTAAAATCTGAACGATTGCCTGTTGTATCATTCGGTCTAATAGAAATTGATACCATTGACCTGGATAAATGCAGACAGTTTAAAGCAGGTGTTATTAAATGACAGATCAATATCCTTTGTAGCACGGAAGTCCATACCTTCTTCTGTCATCAGGATATCGCATGCAGTTCCACCGATAATTACATACTGCCCCTCAAATTCTTCAAACCACTCTTTAAAACTATCAATCCCTGTTACCATCTATCTTCCTCCAAACCTGATCTAACATTTCTTCCACAGCTTCTTCCACACGCTCATCAGCATCGTTTTCAAGTGTCAGAACAAGCGAGAGAGGATCTACGGTCTCTGTCCCTGACAGTTTTTTGGGATCATATCTCCATAACTCAACAGCAACCTGTGTCTGTCCGTTCTGCAATTTGTTTGTGGAAACACTATTCCATCTGGAAATACTGTCCGATGCATAACATACCACATTCGGCTCATTGAGCATTGAATATCCGGCCAGTGCTGTATATCCACTTTTCAGCAACGTATCCTGTATTTGATTGAGCGGAATATAAACAGTTCTTTTCACCGGATTCTGAAAGTTATCATGTGCCTCTTTAAACAACTCTTCAGGTGATAATTCTGAGCAGAGGACTTTTTGAACTCCATCCTTTTCTGTTCTCATCAATCCCAGTTTTTCCAGCTGTCTTACGGCTCTTGACACTGATGTGGATGTTAGCTCCAAATCCGTAACAGCATGGCTCATAATCTGTTTTCCGCTTCCATGATATATAAAATGCAGAAGCACCATCTGAGACGCTGGCAAAAGTTCTTTTTTATCAATTTTCTCTGCATCTGAACGTTCCTGTAACCAGATCGCCATGAAAGGCAGATAAATCTGCTTACCATCCACAACAAACGGAACTTTCTCACGCAGCAGATATTCCTTTTGACGATAAGTCAGCTGTTTCAGAATCAGCACCACAGGAATATTTTTCATTTTTTGAATACGGGAAATATGTTTTTTCAACGTTCCGACTTCTTCCAATTCTGTAACAGGATACAAAAAAAACGCCTCAACACTATCCATAAAAACTTTTCGTATACGGTATCTGGACATAATAAAATTAGGAAGATGCAAATCTTCAATTGATTTGTAAGTTACCTGTATATCCAGCACTGTCTTCAAATACTCCATCTAATCATCTCCACTCTTAACTTTTTTATTGTATTTTAACACAAATAAAGTTTAAAGTCAAATTTTATGTTGAGATTATTTTGTCTCTCCCGTATTCTATACATTTCCGGCTGAAAATTCTCACTGTTTCAGGTTCCGAAGGGAAAAAGATATGGGGATAGCCGGCTGTAATATTATCTCTGTTCACTATAGCCTTCCACGATTTCCCGTTTGGTTTCACTGCGGTAAATGAACTGCCGTTCTCCGTCGAATCCGAATAATGAAACTCATGTGCTTTCAGTTTCATTCCTTTCCGGCTTATAACTGTATCCTCATCAGAGGCAACCGTTATATATCCGAATCTGCACAGTTTATCACCTAACGCAGATGTCCCGTCAAGAATACCGGCTGTTCTGAAAAAATCACCGTTTTTATCATATATTCCTTTCTGCAGGTACATAAAACCTCCGCATTCTGCAAACACGGGTATACCTCCGGAAACTTCATTCTTAAGGCTTTCGATAAAAGAATGATTGGATGACAGCTTTTCAAGATACAGTTCCGGATACCCGCCGCCAAAATACAGTCCGTCAAGGTTATCAGGAAGTATCTTATCATCTGTCGGAGAAAAATATACAAGCTCTGCTCCTGACTGTTTCAGCATATCAAGATTTTCTTCATAATAAAAACAAAAAGCTTTGTCTCTGGCAATTCCGAGCCTGTATGAACCTTCAGGTTTTATTTTTTCATCATCATACTCAAAGGATTCTGCTGATGCGGCAATATTCAGTATCAGGTCGATATCGAGTGTTTCGGTGGCTTTTTCTCCAAGTATTTTAACAATATCAGCAAGATTATCCGTTTCTGCCGTCGTCATTAGACCAAGATGCCTGCTTTTAAGTGTGACACTCTCAAGTTCCGGAAGATAACCGCATACTTTTATGTCGGTTTCAGATTCTATTATTTCTTTGTAATAACTGTACATCGATGGTTTTATCCTGTTAAGAATTACACCTTTTATATTGTTGTTTTCCCTGAATTCAAGATAGCCTTTTACTGTTGCAGCTGCTGAAACGCCCATATTCTGAGGGTTGAGTATCAGAATAACCGGTGTACCGGTAAGAGAGGCAACTGTGTATGCGCTTGCCTCTGAGCTTTTACCGATTCCGTCATAGAATCCCATTGCTCCTTCAATTATGGAAATATCCGAATCCGAAGAATGTTCGGCTATTGTTCCAAGGAGCATTTTTTTATCTGAAAAGAAGGCATCAGTATGATAGGTTTTTCTCTGAGTAACAAATGAATGAAACATGGGATCAATATAATCCGGACCGCTCTTAAAGCTCTGAACGGTCAGTTTTTTTTGTCTGAGAGCAGAAAGCAGTGACAGCATCATTGTAGTTTTCCCGCAGTTGCTGCCTGTTGCACTTATCATTACCCTTGGCACAGAAATCTTTTTCATCATAACAGACCTTCCTTATTTATAACATTCATCTTATAGTAAACGCAAAAAATAAATTACGTTTACCGTTGCCGATCTGCACGGAGACAAGGTAGTCATCAGATGTGCAAGGCAATAAATCAATTATAGTGAAAGTCAAATTTATTTTGACTTTCACTATAATTATACTATATCATTGAAATAACGGTCAAGGGACAATTTCTTTAAATTCATTAATTTCCTCATCACAGAGCCCCCGTCAGTTGTCTCAGTATTTTCATGGAATAAAAAATTCAGATAATTCACTACTATAATTTCGCACGATTTTCATTGATTTTCTATTTAAAATCGTATATAATATAATTAGGAAAATAATAAGGAGGGTTTAGTAT
>CAMCOJ010000353.1 GCA_945876405.1 uncultured Ruminococcus sp. | reverse complement strand
TTTCTGCCTGTCTCGTGGGCTCGGAGATGTGTATAAGAGACAGGCACAGGCGGTGGTCTCGTTTACAATACCGAAGAGCTCAAGACTGTATGTGCAAGAGGTCTTCAGGCATCTCTTGTAGGACAGGTTCTTGTTGAAGAATCAGTTCTCGGCTGGGAGGAACTTGAACTTGAGGTTGTAAGAGACCGTAAGGGCAACATGATTACTGTATGCTTTATCGAAAATATCGATCCTATTGGCGTACATACAGGTGACAGCTTCTGTTCTGCTCCTATGCTTACCATATCAAAGGATGTTCAGGAAGAGCTTCAGAAACAGGCCTACAAAATAGTTGATGCTATTCAGGTTATCGGAGGCACAAATGTACAGTTTGCGAGAAATCCTAAAGACGGACGTATTATAGTTATCGAAATCAACCCAAGAACATCACGTTCATCAGCACTTGCTTCCAAAGCTACAGGTTTCCCTATCGCTCTTGTTTCAGCAATGCTTGCAACAGGTCTTACACTCGAAGATATCCCGTGCGGCAAATACGGTACTCTTGACAAGTATTACCCGGACGGTGATTATATCGTTATCAAGTTTGCACGCTGGGCATTTGAAAAATTTAAGAATTCGGAAGACAAGCTCGGTACACAGATGAGAGCTGTCGGAGAAGTAATGAGTATCGGAAAGACATATAAGGAAGCATTCCAGAAAGCAATAAGAAGTCTCGAAAAAGGTCGTTACGGACTTGGATTTGCAAAGGATTTTAACAGCAAATCCAAGGAAGAGCTTACAGATATGCTCCATATTCCTACATCAGAACGTCAGTTCATTATGTATGAAGCCCTCCGTAAAGGTGCAACAGTAGAAGAACTCGCTGAACTCACAAAGATTAAACCGTATTTCATTGAACAGATGAAAGAACTTGTTGACGAAGAAAATGCTCTCATGGCTGCAAAGGGATGTGTACCTTCAAAAGACGTTCTTCTTCAGGCTAAAAAAGACGGTTTCTCAGACAAGTATCTCTCACAGATTCTTGAAGTGTCTGAAGACGAGGTGCGTGAAAAGAGAATCGGCTACGGCATAACAGAAGCATGGGAAGGTATACACGTAAGCGGTACAAAGGACGCTGCATACTACTACTCATCATATAATATAGAAGACAGAAGCACTGTTTCGGAAGGAAAACCGAAGATTATGATTCTTGGTTCCGGTCCAAACAGAATAGGTCAGGGTATCGAATTTGACTACTGCTGTGTACATGCTGCAAAGGCTCTTAAGGAACTGGGATTCGAAACAATCATGGTAAACTGCAATCCTGAAACAGTTTCAACAGACTATGATACATCTGACAAGCTTTATTTTGAACCACTTACACTTGAAGATGTACTTTCAATTCACGAAAAGGAAAAGCCGGTTGGTGTTATCGCCCAGTTCGGCGGTCAGACTCCGCTTAACCTCGCTGCTGACCTCAAGAAGGCAGGTGTAAATATTCTTGGTACAACTCCTGAGACAATCGATTTTGCTGAAGACAGAGATCTCTTCAGAGAGATGATGGACAGACTCGGTATCCCGATGTCTGAATCAGGAATGGCTGTTACAGTTGATGACGCGCTTCAGATTGCTGAAAAGATTGGCTATCCGGTTATGGTTCGTCCTTCATACGTTCTCGGCGGACGCGGTATGGAGGTTGTTCATGATGCAGAATCCCTTAAGATTTACATGGCTGCGGCTGTCGGCGTAACCCCTGACAGACCAATCCTCATCGACAGGTTCCTCAACAACGCTCTCGAATGTGAAGCTGATGCAATAAGCGACGGTGAAAATGTATTTGTACCGGCTGTTATGGAACACATCGAACTTGCCGGTATTCACTCAGGTGACTCAGCATGCATTCTTCCTTCTCTCAATATTTCAAAGGAAAATGTTGAAACAATCAAGGAATATACAAGAAAGATTGCAAAGGAAATGGACGTTAAAGGTCTCATGAACATGCAGTATGCAATTGAAAACGGAAAGGTTTACGTACTTGAAGCAAATCCGCGTGCATCAAGAACAGTTCCGCTCGTATCAAAGGTATGTGATATCCAGATGGTACAGATTGCTACACAGATTATCACAGCTCCTCTGACAGGAAAGCCTTCACCGGTTCCTGCACTTAAGGACAAACAGTTCAGCCACTACGGTGTTAAGGAGGCTGTATTCCCGTTCAACATGTTCCCTGAAGTAGACCCTCTCCTCGGACCTGAGATGCGTTCAACAGGTGAAGTTCTCGGTATTTCCGAAAACTTCGGCGAAGCTTACTACAAAGCTCAGGAAGCTACACAGACTAAGATTGCTCTCTCCGGCACTGTACTTATCAGTATCAATGACGGCGACAAGCCTGAAATCATTCAGGTTGCAAAGGATTTTGAAGAACTCGGATTCAAAATCAAGGCAACAGGCGGTACATATAACCTCCTTGCAGAAAACGGAATCAAAGCAGAAAAGATCTTCAAGCTTCAGCAGGGCAGACCAAATATTCTTGACGCAATTACAAACGGTGAAATTGATATCATAATCAATACCCCGGATAACAAGAAGGGACTCGAAGATGACTCGTACATCAGAAAGAGTGCCATCCGCAAGAGAGTATTCTATGTTACAACAGTGGCTGCCGCAAAGGCAACTGTTGAAGGTATCAAAGCTGTTAAGAGCAAGGGTGTAAACTCAGTCAAGTCTCTTCAGGAATTCCACAGTGAAATCAAATAATTAAGCTTTGAATATATATTTTCAAAAAGAACCGGACAGTTTTTGTTCGGTTCTTTTTATTTCTCAGAAATTTCACAAAACTCTCACTTGACATTGTTACCGATTTGTAATATAATATGAGTATCGGAAAATAATATTTATCACTGTATTTTATTTATGAAAGGACATAATTTCTTAATGAACAGAAGTCTAATCAAAAAAATTGCAGCATTTTCTGTTTCACTTGCCCTTGTTTCCGGCTCACTTTATTACACACCGGTTACACAGGTTACAACTTTTTCACCCTGTCTCTTATACACATCTCCGAGCCCACGAGACAGGCAGAAATC
>CAMCOJ010000352.1 GCA_945876405.1 uncultured Ruminococcus sp. | reverse complement strand
TTGTCACAGGTGGAATAAACTCATTATTTTTTATTGATTGAATTAATCGTTTAGCTTTATCTAAATCCCACACAAAATATCTCTGATATTCAGGAAGTACTATGTCTTTTTTTAGAATAAGATTAATCCAATGCTTTAATGTATATTCTCCATAGAATACTTTATTTCCATTATTACTCATCAATTTCTCCTTAAACTACCAAAATATGTTGATTAGAATTAATTCAACATAAGGTTAAACTTAATTCTACAAAAAATATTAAACAACCCTTTAATTTTAGCATATACGAAATAATAAATCAACAAAAATATTTTCAGACGAAAGGATCTGATATCAATGTCAAAACTTGTAATCGCAGAAAAACCGAGCATGGCAAGACAAATTGCGGCTGTACTTGGTGCCACAGAAAAAAATAACGGATATGTTTCCGGAAACAACTACATTGTCAGCTGGTGCTTCGGTCATCTGGCCGGACTTGCTGAACCGGAGACTTATACGGAGAAATGGTCCGGTAAATGGAGCTTTGAACAGCTGCCTATGATACCGGATAACTGGATATTCAAAGTATCCGACTCAGGGAAAGAGCAGTTCAGTATACTGAAAAAACTTATGACTGACAGCTCAGTAACAGAAATAGTCTGTGCAACTGACGCTGACCGTGAGGGTGAATGTATCTTCAGATACGTCTATAATCTTGTAAAACCGAACAAGCCGGTAAAAAGACTCTGGATATCATCACTTGAGGAAAGTTCAATCAAAGACGGTTTTGCTAAGCTCAAACCTGTAAGTGACTATGACAGACTGTATCTTTCAGGCTTCTGCCGAGCCAGAGCTGACTGGCTCGTAGGCATGAACGGCTCCAGACTGTTTACCTGCCGTTACAGAACTCATCTGAATACAGGCCGTGTCCAGACTCCTACCCTTGCAATGATAGTAAAGCGTGACTACGAGGTCACAAATTTTATAAAACAGAAATACTTTACCGTGGATATTGACTGCGGATTCAAAGCAATTTCAGAACGAATTGATTCTGAAACGGATGCTGACAGAATTTCCGCGGCCTGTAACGGCAGCAGTGCAGTAGTTAAGAAAGCTGAAGAACAAAGCAAATGCGTTAATCCGCCTAAGCTTTATGATCTTACTTCACTGCAGCGTGATGCAAACAGGAAGTTCGGATATACTGCCCAGCAGACTTCTGATTATCTCCAGACACTGTATGAAGCAGCACTCACAACATATCCCCGTACTGATTCGCAGTTTCTCACTGAAGATATGAGAGAAAGCACACTTGAAGTTATTTCGAAAATCAGAGAAAGGTTCACCGGTTTTGCATCGGATATAGCACCTGACATAAGCAGATGTATAAACAACGACAAAGTTACCGGACACCATGCAATTATCCCTACTTCAAAAATAGAGAATACTGATATTGACAGCTTAGCTGAAGGTCAGAAAAATATTCTCCTGCTGATTGCTTTCAGACTTCTCTGTGCATCATCTGCGCCGCATAAGTATATCAGTAGAAAAATCACGCTTGAATCTGAAAACAATATATTTACTGCTTCCGGAAAAACAGTAACTGAACAGGGCTGGAAACTTACTGAAAAGCAGGCATTTGCTCTGCTGAAATGCAGTGATGAGGAAAAGAACGGTGATGTTACCGTGCTTCCGGATGTTACAGAAGGAAAAATATTTGAAAATATCTCTGCAGTAAAAACAGAGCACTGGACTTCCCCGTCTAAGCCGTTTACGGAAGACACTCTTCTGTCAGCAATGGAACATGCAGGTGCAGAGGATTTTGATGAGGATACTGAAAAGAAAGGTCTCGGCACACCTGCTACCAGAGCGAAGATCATAGAAACTCTGACTGACCGCGGATATGCAGAAAGAGTAAAAAAGAATATCGTTTCAACTGAAAAAGGCCGGAAACTTATTTCCGTAGTTCCGGAAGAAGTTAAGTCCCCTAAACTTACTGCTGACTGGGAAAATCAGCTTAAGCAGATTGAAACCGGTTCGTACAGCGCCGATGAGTTTATGACAGGCATTACAGCATTTATACAGACTCTCTGCAGCAAATACGGCTCAGCTGCTGAAAACACTTCATTTGCCCCTTCGTCTCCAGGTAAATGTCCGAACTGTCAGAAGGATATTTCAAAAGGAAAATACGGATTTTACTGTACCGGCAAATGCGGTATGCAGATAGCAAAAGTGTATAAACACATCCTGACAGAATCACAGCTTGGAAAGCTTTTGTCCGGTTCATCTGTCATATATACAGAAAATGGTAAAGCAACCATTGTACTACCTGAATTCGAACCATTCAGCTATACCGGAAATGACGGAAACAAACATTCTGGTTTCCAGTGGAAAACAAAATAAGACCGCTGTCCCCAGCGGGGACAGTACTGCGTCCCCATTGGGGACATTCAGAAAGGATAACCCATGAATAATAAAATATCAAAAATTGCTTCCCTGCTCGGAGTATCAGAAAACAATATTCTTGAACTCCCGGAGGAAATCAGAAACTCTATGGTTACAGCACTCGATATAGCTTCATCACAGGACAAGGCTACTGCTGAGGAACTTACAGGAGATCTGTTCCGTATCTGGGCAAATGCATCTGTAAACAAGGTTATGGGAGAAATATCAGAAGGAACCGGTATCCATAACAGTACCCTGCTGAATCTTGATGAATAGACAAAACAGGAGCTTTGCTTTGAATATGAAGTAAACAAAGGTAACGCTGAAGGTATCTATGAAATTGTCCAGCATGCTGTTTCCATCAGTGACCTTGATAAGGTTGCTGAGATTCTGAAAGTAAGCAGAGAATCACTCGAAATGCTGCCTGAAGAGGCTCAGATCAAGCTCTGCGGTGTGTATTCAATGGAAAACGGCGAAGACACTCTTCTCCAGAATCTGAATGAAGTTATGGAGAACCGCGTATGAAATGTCAGCTGAAGGATATTGAAAACAAGATGTTTGTTACTGTCACCTGCAGCCCTGAAAAGATAATCAGAGGACTTTAGCAGTCAGGAATCAGGTATTTCGTTCAGATAGATGACAGCAAGGCTATGTTCG
>CAMCOJ010000351.1 GCA_945876405.1 uncultured Ruminococcus sp. | reverse complement strand
ATATTATATAGTACTTTTCTGTTATTATTCGTATCTCAGAGAAAAACAGCTCTTACTCCATTATAATTTATTTTCTGAATTAAGTCAATACAGTTGAAAAAATCAGCGTAATCTGATAAAATAATATTGAAAAAACTTCTTGCGGAGGTGTATACTGTGGCGTATACAGATTATCAGAAAGCATTAAAACTTGGCGAAAAAGCTCATAAATCAGCTGGTTCACGAGGACTTCATCCATATCTCCCTGTTCTTGAGGATATGATTTTGAGCGAGGCTCCTATGTCTCAGATAAAGCTGGGACTCGTTGAAATACCGATTGAACTTATTGCCGGAACTTATACATCCGGAAGAACAACTGCATTTTCAAATGATTTTATGCCGCTTCTTCCGTCCGATACAGAATTTGCTTCAAAGTGGTCAGACCTTTACGATTCCCTCTGTGAATTCGGTCAGCGTGATCCTGTAGTTGCATTTGAGTATATGAACAGATTCTATATAGTTGAAGGCAATAAGCGTGTAAGTGTTCAGAAATACATGGGTGCTGTTTCCATAGAAGGAAATGTTACAAGACTCATACCTCAGCGAAGTGACACCGAAGAAAACAGGATTTACTATGAATTCATAGATTTTTACAACAAAACGAAAATAAACTATATTCTCATGAGCAGAGAAGGTTCATATGAAAAGCTTTACCATCATATTCACCCTTACGATGATGGTCCTATAACTGAAGATGAGTCCCTCGAGATAAAATATATCTTCTGTTGCTTTAAAAAAGGGTATCTTGAAAAAGGCGGAAACAAACTTAATCTCACTATCGGTGATCAGCTGCTTACCTACATTGAGATATTCGGATATGAAGACGTAAAAAATCAAAGCTCGGCAGAAATACGAAAAAACATTGCCAAAGTGTGGTCTGAATTTATCATGCTTTCTGAAAAGAAGCCATTTTCAATGATAACGGCTCCAACTGAAGAATCGCAGAAAAAATCAATTACCAGATTTCTTACAAACAACAGTCAGATTTTGAAAGTTGCATTTGTTCATTACAAAGAGCCAAACATATCTGGCTGGACTTTCAGTCATGAAACAGGCAGATTTGATGTACAGGATAAACTTGGTGACAAAATCCAGACAGAATCATTTATTATGCAGGACAGTACGGATATAAGTATTCTCGAAGACATTATTGAAAAAGGTTATAAAGTAATTTTTACAACAACTCCTGTTCTTAGCAGCATCAGCCTGAAATGTGCTGTACTGCACCCGGAAATAATTATTATTAACTGTTCAATAAATAACGCTTTCAGGCATCTCAGAACCTATTATCTGCGTATTTATGAAGCCAAATTCATTGTGGGAGCAATTGCCGGAGCTATGACGGAGGCAAACCGGATTGGTTATATAGCCGACTATCCAATCTATGGTATGCCGGCATCTGTTAATGCATTTGCTCTTGGTGTTCGTATGGTAAACCCAAGAGCAAAGGTATTCCTTGAATGGTCAGCTCTTAAAGACCACAACCCGCTCGAAGAACTTAAAAAACACGGAGTCGATATTATTTCCAACAGAGATATTACCGCTCCTTTTCAGGAAAGTAAGGAATTCGGCCTCTACGGACTTTACGGTGACACGAGATTTAATATAGCTATGCCGACATGGAACTGGGGAATTCTGTATGAGTCACTGATAAGATCTGTTCTCAACGGAGTATGGAAAAATGATGAGAATTCAAATGGAACACATGCCCTGAGTTATTACTGGGGTATGTCATCGGGAGCAATAGATGTAGTAACCTCCCATCAGATTCCGGCAGGCACAAGACAACTCATCTATATGCTTAAAGAAATGGTAAAGAGCGGTGAGATGAATCCGTTTTCATGCGAAATATATGATCAGAACTGCAGACTTGTAAATGAAGAAGGAAAATGCATGAAACCGGAGGAAATAGTAAATATAAACTGGTTTGCGAATAATATATACGGATCAATCCCGGACACAGACAGATTTACCGAAGGAAGCCGCGAACTTATTTCCCAGCTTGGAATAAAGCTGTATGACAATGCTGATTAGGATGTGAAATATGAAAATACTTACATTAGCTGATGAAGAATCAAAAGCGTTATGGGATTATTACAAGCCGGGAATGTTTGATCAGTATGATCTTATCATAGCATGCGGTGATTTATCCCACCATTATCTCTCGTTTATTGCTACATTTGCTCATGCACCTGTGCTTTATGTGAACGGCAATCATGATGGTAAAGATGAAAATGAAAAACCGGAAGGCTGTATCTGTATAGAAGATACAATTTATAACTTCAATGGTATCCGGATTCTTGGTCTTGGCGGATCCATGAGATATAAACCTGGGAACAACCAGTATACTCAGAAAGAGATGGACTGGAGAGTGAGAAAGCTCAAATTTAAACTTATGAGAAATAAAGGTTTCGATATTCTGGTTACGCACTCTCCTGCCTTTCAGATAAATGATGGTAAAGATCTTCCGCATACAGGTTTTTCTGCGTTCAATAAACTTCTGGACCAGTACAGTCCTAAGTATTTCCTGCATGGCCATGTACATCTGAATTATGGCGGAAATGCCCGAAGAATATCAACTTACAAAGATACCACTATAATAAACGCATATTTACGTCACGAATTTGAATATTAATATCTGTGTAAGTGTACCGGTCTGTATGAATATTCTCGTACAGACCGTTTTTTTGTTGATATAAAAATTTTTTTGTGGTATAATTTATTTATATTGCCTTGCACATCCGATGACTGCGTCATCTCCGTGCAAATCGGCTAATAGTAAACGCAATTTATTTATTGCGTTTACTATAATTGTAAATTTTTATTTTTGCAGTTAGCGGAAAAGAGGGACCCATGAGAAATACATCTTTTATTAAACGAAATACCGCATTAATCTTTACTCTTGCATTTGCTTTGTCAGCAGTTGGATGCACGAGTAACACTACCCCTGTTTCTCCTGATCCGGAAAATGAAAACGTCACAGAAACAGTTACAGACTGTCTCTTATACACATCTCCGAGCCCACGAGACAGGCAGAAATCTC
>CAMCOJ010000350.1 GCA_945876405.1 uncultured Ruminococcus sp. | reverse complement strand
ACACAAGGAGTATCGTCGGCAGCGTCAGATGTGTATAAGAGACAGGAGCTTAAGCCGCTGTCAGAACACTTCATTGTTGTCGCAAAAGGCACGGAAGGGGTATCCACTGCAGGTGCCTATAAAGAAATAGACAGTCTCTCCGATCCTGAACATCAGAATAGTGAATGCATTTTAAACGCATGTGCAAACGATGATATCGCTGCTCTTATGAGTTCAGCACTAAATACTTTTGAACTTACCACTCTTCCTGATGATATCGGAAATATCAAAGTGATAATGAAAAAACACGGCTCATCAGGAACTCTCATGACAGGGAGCGGAGCTGCTGTATTCGGAATTTTCACCGACAGAAGCAAGGCTGAAGAAGCCTGTAATGAGCTAAAAAACTCATATCCTTTTGCTGAGCTCTGTTCAAATATCTGTGAAGACAGAAATACAATATTCTAAAAGAATCCCGCATGATTTATAACCATGCGGGATTCTTTTATCTCTTTTCAATTCTGGAAACATCCTCAAGAAAACGTTCAAGTCTCTGATTGGTATCAGTATCCGAATCAACAATTTTCGGAAGAATTTCATACAGCTTTCTTCCCGGAGTATACCTGTAACAACTTTCCAGCAATCCGGTATCGAAGTTTTCCGATATCCAGAATTTCAGAAGCAGTTCCTTAAGTGCAGGATTTTCAAAGAATACTTTAACTGTAGAATTCAGTCCGAAACTGTACGGACTCGTTCCCTCCCTGTATACACGTCTGATTGCCGCAACATCATCTGAAGTTGAAGAAGTTGCGACTACAATGTCAAAATAACCTTCCTCGCACAAAAATCTTCCGTAATCCGAATCAAAGTACGAAAAATCATTTTCGTCCAGAACGAATTCGAATTTTTTCGATTCACCCGGGTTCAGAAAGATTTTTTTAAACTTCTTTAGTTCCTTGGCGGGTTTCGGACATGTTGAAAACACATCAGTGATATAAATCTGAACTACCTGTGCACCGGCATATTCGCCGGTATTTTTTATTCTGCCTGAAACAGTAAGCTTGTCGCTGAAACGCTCTGCAGAAGTCCTTACACCGCTTATCTCAAATGATGTATATGACAGACCATATCCAAATGCATAAGCAGGTTTGATTTTTTTCTTTTCATAATATCTGTATCCGACAAATATGCCCTCTCCGTAATTTACTTCATAGCCGTCTCCCGGAAAATTTATATAAGTCGGTGTATCACGGTAATGGACAGGAAAAGTAACAGGAAGTTTGCCTGAAGGGTTAACCCTTCCTGTAATTATATCAGCCATCGCCTTTCCTCCCTGCATTCCAGGGAGAAACATACAGAATATTCCGTCGACATAAGGTTCGTACTCCGAAAGTGATACCGGACCGCACACATTAAGAATCAGCACTATCCTGAAATCTTTTCCGCTCTGTTTCTCAAGTGCAAGCTCTCTCAGTACAGCTCTGTCCCTGCTGTCAAGTTTCATATTGATCCGGTCATTTCCTTCCATTCCGGGAAGAGAAGCAACCACAATAATAATCTCGCCTTCACCCTTGACACGACCGGTAACAGAAGGATTTACACTTACGCGGTTTTCTCCCATTATCTGTGCAAGCTCATAAGAAAATGATGTGTTTCTGTCTGTTACAACACCGGCACTCCCCTCACCGCACGTAACCAGGTTTTCCGAACCGGTTCCTGTAATTAAAACCTTATTTACTTCATCTGTCAGAGGAAATATATTTCTTTCGTTTTTTAATAGAACAATGCCATCTGCTGCCGCATCATACGCCGCTTTGTCAGTGAATTTCATAAGTTCTGAAGCTGATGAAAATCTGCTTTTGTATCTTTCCTTTTTTTCATCAATATACTCTGTAAGTTTCAGAATGTTCAGAACGGACTCGTTAAGAGGTTCGGGCGATACAATTCCTTCCTTTATCGCAGTCACAAGTCCTCCGAAGTCCTCGGAAGGTCCTGGCATGGAAAGATTGTTTCCTGCTTTCAAAGCCGAACATGAATTTTTCACAGCACCCCAGTCAGAAACTGTTATACCTTCAAACTTCCAGTCTTCACGAAGTTTTTCCCTGAGAAGCCAGCTGTTTTCCGTGCAGGGAATTCCGTTTATTTTGTTATATGCACTCATTACAGTTTTTACCCTGCCGTTCTCAACGCAGGCTTTAAAACCCGGAAGATATATCTCCTCCAGCGCTCTTTCAGATACTTTTACATCGATGCCAACTCTGTTTGTTTCCTGATTGTTTACTGCGAAATGTTTGACATTTGCAGCTACAGGATACTTCTGGACACCTTTAACCAGTTCAGGTGCGAGCTCAGAAACCACACATGGATCTTCAGAGTATCCTTCAAAAAGTCTTCCTCCAAGAGGATCACGGTGAATATTTACATTTGGTGTTCCGAGCAGTACGTCAATTCCGTATGCTGCAGCTTCCGCCCCAAGTGCCTCACCTGTTTCACGGACAACATCAGGATTAAACGTTGCACCAAGAAGTATTCCCGGCGGAAAACATCCTGGTGACATGTCCGGCATACCTGTTCTCTCCTCCAGTTTATCCTTTATCCATGAATGAAGAACTTTCTCTTCTTCATCAAGATTTTCCGGTGAATAAAAATTTTTTATTACATTCTGAAGATGTCCGTTTCCAGCAACAACTTCGGAATTTATATCCGGTTCCCTTTCCGAACAGAAATCCCCGAAAAGCTGCTCATAATTTATACCGGTACCACCGTCAAGAAACTGTATCCTTCTTATTCCAAGTTTCGGAAACTCAGCACTGCCAAAGAAAGAAGCACCGTGTACAAGCGCGGCTTTCTCAGTGAGAGTCATTTTACTGATTGTATTCTTTTTTGTATCCATATATCTTTTCTCCTGATTTTTTATAATACTTTCAGAACATTCAGACAAAACGGAATTGTCAGAATGGAAGCCAGAGTTGTTACAAAGACTGTTTTAGCCGCCAGTTCTTCATTTTTCTGATATCTTGAGGCAAAGAGAACAGCTGTATTTCCCACCGGCATAAGAAACAGAATAAATATTACTGACCTTATCAAAGTGTCGTCTATAAGAAGT
>CAMCOJ010000349.1 GCA_945876405.1 uncultured Ruminococcus sp. | reverse complement strand
ACACAAGGAGTATCGTCGGCAGCGTCAGATGTGTATAAGAGACAGACTTTGGAGAACATACAACATCAGTAGACGGAAACGGGAAAAACCCCGGTGAAAAAGAACTTCTTAATGTCGGACTGAAAGCAGGTCTAAACAAGGAACTCTGCATTGACATCATTAATGTAATTAAGGCAAATACAAAAGACCTTACAAAATATAGTAAACGCAATAAATAAATTGCGTTTACCGGTGCCGATCTGCACGGAGATGACGCAGTCATCGGATGTGCAAGGCAATATAAATAAAATAATTATAGTGAAAGTCAAATTTATTGTCTCACCGTCTATGACAAGACTGCATTCTGAATATTCCTCAGATTCGCAGTTTTCAATGAAAATTATTTATCAGATATTTCACATAAAAATCACTTTGTGAAGAAAATCGGGCAAAAATATGGCATAAGGCCAGAAAAACTAAAGCAAATAAGAATAGACTTACAATAATCCGAATATATTTTACCAAAAAAGTTTTGCTGCCGTTCAATATCATAATCTTCTGACAGTCAAATTTATTTTGACGTTCACTATAATTTAACCGGTCGGATGTGAATTTATTTCTGATTAGAATTGAAAAGCGGCAAAACACGGGAGTGGTGCAGTTTGTTATCATTGGTATGTAATCTGGTATGGGGCGTGCCTACGCTTCTGCTGATTCTTTCCTTTGGAATTTTTCTCAGTATTAAAACCGGATTTTTTCAGCTCAGAGGCTTCGGTACGATTTTCAGAAACACACTTGGTTCATTCATTTCAAAGGAAAATACGGAAAGGAAAAACGGAATAAGTTCAAAGGCTGCATTCTGCTCTGTACTTGCAGCCACTATGGGAACCGGAAATATCATCGGTGTAGCTTCAGCGATTATAATCGGCGGACCCGGAGCAGTATTCTGGATGTGGATTTCAGCTGTTCCCGGAATGATTGTGGTGTATGCTGAAAATTTCTTCGGAGTTAAAATGGCTCTTGAGGGAAAAAAAGGCGGTGCCGTAGCCTATACTGAAAAAGCACTGGGCAGACCGGTTTCTGTCATTTACGCAGTCCTGTGTACTGCAGCTTCATTCGGAATGGGAAATATGGTTCAGTCAAATTCACTTTCAGCAGCATTTTACAACGAGTACTGCGTACCGGTATACATAACCGGTGCAGTGGCTGCATTTCTGACATTGCTTGTAATAGTCGGCGGGATTAAAAGAATATCATCATTTACAGAAATATTTATTCCCGTCATCTCACTGCTGTACATAGCAGCAGCTCTGTTTGTTGTAATAAAAAATTACTCTGCACTGCCCCGTGCCTTTCAGATGATTTTTTCCGGTGCATTCGGACTAAGAGCAGCAGGAGGCGGAATATGCGGTGCTGCTCTTAAAAATGCCGTTTCCACCGGACTTAAACGCGGTGTATTTTCAAACGAAGCAGGACTTGGCACATCGTCAGTATTTCATTCCTCGTGCAGCAGCAGAAAGCCGGAACTTCAGGGAATGTGGGGAATATCGGAAGTATTCTTTGATACAGTTATCTGCTGTACCCTTACCGCTCTTGCAATACTCTGTACTGCAGACACCGGCAGTCTTTCAGGAACAGAACCTGTAAGTCTTGTTTCAGAGACTTTTTCGGATTGCTTTGGAAGGTTTTCAGGAGATTTCGTATGCATATCAGTTTCACTTTTTGCATTTGCAACTATTACAGGCTGGTCACACTGCGGAGAAACTGCATTTGCACGTATAACCGGAAACAGATTCAGATATGCCTACAGAATATTTTACTGTCTGCTTGTTCTGACAGGCGCATCTGCAGCACTGGAAACAGTCTGGACTCTGTCCGATATATTCAACGGCCTTATGATTATCCCCAATATCATCGCCCTGGCTGTTCTGACTTTTAAGTATGGAATTAATGTGCCGGAAAAAAACTGTCAGCAATAACCGGAAGAAATCAGAAGAGAAAAACGTATATAATAATCTGAAACATAAAAATCCTTTTCAGTTTCTTACCTGAAAAAATGATTCGAAGCGTTGACAGGTACAATGTTTTTATGATATAATAACAAAAAGTTACTTTTAACAGGGGTACGGATTCGTCTAAAATTGTTTTTAAAGGCTGTGTTTGTCACAGTCTTTATTTATATTAAGGAAAACAAAAATGAAGAAACGGAAAATAGCGAACTATATCAGAGGAATTTTATATGATACATATTTTTACAACTCAAAAGAAAAAAACAATAATTATGATACTTACTATATTCACACTGCTTCTGGCATCAGCGGTAATATGGTCAAATTCATATATAGAAACAGAAAATATAATATACTCCGGCAGCGATATTCCGGAGGCATTTGACGGAGTAAAGATAGTGCATTTGTCTGATTACCATAATCACGGCGGAAACTACGAGGATCGGCTTGTCAGTAAGATAAAGTCGGCTGAACCGGATTACATTTTTCTGACAGGGGACCAGGTCGATTCGTATCTGACAGATACAGACAATATCAATTCTTTTTTTCGTAAAGTTTCAGAGACAG
This sequence comes from uncultured Ruminococcus sp., assembly GCA_945876405.1. Classification (GTDB taxonomy): domain Bacteria; phylum Bacillota; class Clostridia; order Oscillospirales; family Ruminococcaceae; genus HUN007. Next base: position 530 of record CAMCOJ010000349.1, on the reverse strand, counting down.
CACCGTGTTATCTTGTCTGGGGAAACCACGAAAAAAGCCTTGATACGAACGAATTCATTAAAATAAAAAATTCCGCAGAAAACTGCGGAATAACTGTGCTTGACGGGGAATCAGCAGATATTGAACGGAACGGTCAGAAGATTACTGTCACCGGAACATATTCCTGCCCTGAAGATTTTTCCGTGTATTCAGAAAGAAATGACAGCGACAACTTTAATATCTGGCTTCATCATTTTCCTGAAGACTTCGAAAAAACAGCGGACGGAACAAAGTCTGCCGGATGTCAGATGGATCTTATGTTTTCCGGACATGCTCACGGCGGACTAATAAGACTGCCGTTTACAGATGGTCTTTTTGCACCGGGTCAGGGTTTCTTCCCTGAATATTCATCAGGGATTTACACATACAACGGTTCTTCCATGATAGTAAGCCGCGGACTCGGGAACAGTTCCATAACACTCAGACTGTTTGACCCGTTTCATCTCTGTCTCTTATACACATCTGACGCTGCCGACGATACTCCTTGTGTA
>CAMCOJ010000348.1 GCA_945876405.1 uncultured Ruminococcus sp. | reverse complement strand
TTTCTGCCTGTCTCGTGGGCTCGGAGATGTGTATAAGAGACAGGGATATAGGAGATGTGTAAATGACACCGCAGCAGATAGAGTATGTTCTGGCAGTAGCTGAGGAAAGAAGCTTTTCAAGAGCTGCCAAGAAACTTTTTGTTACCCAGCCTTCGCTGAGTAAATTTATAATAAATCTTGAAACTTCACTTGGAGTCACCCTCTTCGACAGAAGTTCATCACCTATTACGGTTACAGAAGCCGGTAATATTTTTATTGAAACTGCAAACAGGATAAAAGACATTGAAGAAGAAATGATGCTCAAAATGAATGAACTCTCAGGTCTGAAAAACGGAACACTCAAGATAGGAACTTCACCGTTTTATGCTGCAAACATGCTCATGAAAACTGTTCTGTTCTTTCATGAAAAATATCCTGATATTCAGATCAGCATTATGGAAAATACATACCGAAATCTCGAAGAGAGCATTCTTCGCGGTGAAACGGACATTATGATTGGTTCTGAAAATACAGACGAAGAACTTTTCAATGTCGAAGAACTCTGTATGGAAAAGATATATCTTGCAGTTCCGGCAGACAGGGCTGTAAATAAAAAATGCAGTGAGTTTATTCTCAGTGCTGAGGATATAAAAACTAACTCGGAAAAACTGTTTATGTCCGAATGCGTAAATCTTGGTCTTTTCAAAAAAGAAAAATTTATTTTCAGAGGAAACAGCGACTCAAATCAGAACACGCTGAAAAAAATATGCCGTAACGCAGGTTTCAACCCTGATATTACTCTTGAATCCAATAGTCTGGATACCGTATTTTCATTTGTGCGTACCGGTCTTGGAGCTGCATTTATCCCTGATACTTTTATAAAGTTCGCTGATATCTCTGAACATCCGGCATACTACTCAATAAACTGCCCGGAAGCTGAAAAACACATAAAACTCATTTACAAGAAGAACAAATACCTTTCCCGCTCTGCCATCGAATTCAGTAATACACTGAGAGAACTTATTGGTATGGGAACGTGGAAATAGCAAAACACTGGCATTCTTAAACTGAGATATGCCAGTGTTTTATTTTACTCTAATGTTTGTTGCAGTAACGGCAGGTACTTATCTTGTAATACCCCGGTTCCGCTGAATGAGGACAGTTGGCATTTGCAAGCAGACCTGTTTCCGTACAGTAATATGCCTCTTTGACATACGAACACTCCGGATATGAAGCACCCTGTCTGTATGAATTTGCGTAGTCACCGAAAACATTTCTCCATACTGCTGCAGCTCTGGTGTTCATAAGTGCATCTGCGTTCTCTCCGTTTGAATAACCTATCCAGATTCCGCTGACAAAGTCCTCTGTCATACCGATAAAATCTATATCACGCCAGTTCTGAGTTGTGCCGGTTTTGCCTGCTACTGTTTTATCCGGGAGATATGCTGCCACGCCTGTCCCTGGTTCTCCGTCAGCCTGATCAGGATTTACAACATTCTGAAGAAGTTTATTCATTATAAATGCCGTATCAGCACCTATTGTCTGAACATATTCATCTTTACCGTGCTCAAAAATGATTTTGTTATCAGAAGAATCAACTATCCTGCTGATAATGTGAGCCTGATAATATTTTCCGCCGTTTCCGAAAGGAAGATAGGAATTCGTAAGATTGACAAGTGTTGGACCCTGACTTGTCGCACCGACACTCATAGGTGCAAGGTCAATGTCATACTGAGGATCAAGGTCAAGGTGCATTTTTTCTGTTGCGAACCGGAAAACAGGCTCTGCTCCGAAATCACGGCAAAGCTGTGCCGGAACAGTATTTATTGATTTTTTCAGAAAATAACTTACCGTATTCGACTTATAGCTCCAGAAATTCGTATAATTCTCCGGCCATAATTCGCCCTCTGGATTTTCCGGCTGAAGAGGAGCATCAACAAACATCGATGACCATGTTATGAAGTTGTTTTCAATCCCGTACCCGTATGTTGATACCGGTTTTATCGTTGAACCCGGCTGTCTTCTGGTCATAGTTGCATTGTTCCAGCAGAGTGAACCGGGCTTTTCACCTATTCCGCCCACTACTGCAAGTATTTGCCCGCTGTAATCCATTACCACAAAGGCTGACTGTATTTTCTCACCCTGCTCATTTGTTTCCGAAGGAAAAAATGTGTAATCCAAATATTTTTCCTCAAGGTACTCCTGCATGTCAGCATCAACTGTCAGATAAATATCATATCCGCCCTGGCCGAACAGCTCAAGTGCCCTGCTCTCACTGCATCCTGTAGACTCCTGAAGGTACTGTCTGAATTCATAAATTGCCGTGTCAACAACCCAGCTGTTTATCGCAGGATTATCAAAAAGTTCATATTCAGGTTTTACTGCCATCACAGCGGCTGCCTCCTCTGCACTGCGCACTTCGACCTTCTGTTTCAGAGCATTCTCATAATCATCTGATGATATTTTTCCAAGCTGAAAAAGCTTGCGGAGAACGTACTCCTTTCTCTCCTGGTTTTTTTCATAGTTGCTTACAGGGTTTTCATAGTACGGATTATGCGGAACGGCAGCAAGTGATGCAGCTTCTGCAAGAGTCAGGTCAGAAGCATTTTTCGCAAAGTAACCTATTGCCGCTGATTCAATTCCGTACATATTTTCACCTTCAGCGTCCTGTCCGAAATAAATCGTATTCAGATACGCCTCAAGTATTTCGTTCTTGGTATACTTTCTCTCAACCTTAATCGCACGGAATATCTCTCTGATTTTTCTTTCCCAGGTCGTTTCATTGTCATTTGTAATATTTTTAATAAGCTGCTGTGTGATTGTCGAGCCACCGTGAGTTTCCCCGTAAAAATTCAGCACCTCATTTGCCAGAGCCGCAGCCGTTCTTCTGTAATCAACTCCGCTGTGCTCGTAAAACCTCTCATCTTCCACTGCAATAAATGACGCACCGACATATTCCGGCAGGTCGGCAAGATTTACCTCCAGCTGAATATCGGAAGAATTGCCGTCTCTCTTGTAAATCAGTTCATACTTCCCCTTTTCTTCATTCAGCTGAAATATTCGTGTCGGAGTTTTAATCGTTTTCCTTTCAATGCTTATCGTTTCTGTAGTG
>CAMCOJ010000347.1 GCA_945876405.1 uncultured Ruminococcus sp. | reverse complement strand
TACACAAGGAGTATCGTCGGCAGCGTCAGATGTGTATAAGAGACAGGGTGGGTATAGCGTAGTTGGTTAACGCGTCAGATTGTGGTCCTGAAGACCGTGGGTTCGAATCCCACTATCCACCTTAAAATGTTCGCCTCTGATTTCGTCAGAGGCGTTATTCGTTTATACGGATTTTTACAGGATACCTGTTATTTTTACAGAGAAGTGTCCTGTTTTTTATTTTCATTTATTTCACACATCAAATTTACAGATTGTTAATAAAGATAATTATCACAATATGTTATAATATATAATATGGCTGAGAATGGAAACAAAATTACTCTGCCTTCTGAAAATAATAAAAAAGGAAGTGTTTGAAATGTCACATTACAATTTTTCAAAAATAACTCCGGCGATTGAACAGCTTGCAGAAAAATGCGTAAGCGGATACGATATCAATCCGGAACTCTATGTCAAGTATGATGTAAAAAGAGGCCTTCGTGATCTTAACGGAAAAGGCGTTCTTGCAGGACTTACAGATATAAGCGAAGTATGTTCACAGAAGATTGTGAACGGTGAATCTGTTCCGTGCGACGGTAAGCTTTACTACAGAGGAATAGACGTTGAAGAAATTGTCGAAGGCTTTATTTCTGAAAACCGTTTTGGCTTTGAAGAAACAACATACCTTCTTCTGTTCGGAAAACTTCCTCAGAAGGAGGAACTTGAAGAATTCAGAAAGCTTATCGGAAGTTTCAGAACACTTCCTACAACATTTGTCAGAGATATCATTATGAAATCTCCGGGAAATGACATGATGAATATTCTTGCAAGAAGCGTTCTTACACTTTACGCATATGATGATATGCCTGATGACACATCAATTCCGAATGTACTAAGACAGTGCCTCGAGATAATAGCACTCCTTCCGGTTATGGCCGTTTACGCATATCATTCATACAATTACTATAAAAAGGGCGGAAGCCTTATTATCCACAGGCCTCGTCCTGATCTTTCAACTGCTGAAAATATTCTCTACACTCTCAGAAGCGATTCAAAGTATACAGCACTTGAAGCAAAGATACTTGACCTTGCTCTCGTTCTTCACGCAGAGCACGGCGGCGGAAACAATTCAACATTCACAACACATGTTGTTTCCTCATCGGGTACGGATACCTATTCTTCAACTGCTGCTTCACTCGGCTCACTTAAGGGACCGAAACACGGCGGAGCCAATATCAAGGTAGTCCAGATGTTTGACGACCTTATGGAGAATATAGATGACTGGACAGATGAACAGGCAATAAGAGAATACCTCACAGCCCTCCTTGAAAAACGCGGATTTGATAAGTCGGGTCTTATCTATGGCATGGGACATGCAGTATACTCTATCTCAGCTCCTAGAGCGAGAGTGCTTAAGAAGTTTGTTAAGGAACTTTCCATAGAAAAGGGTATGGAAAAGGAGTATGAGCTTTACAAGCTTGTTGAACGTCTTGCACCTGAGGTTATCAGTGAAAAGAGAAAGATCTACAAGGGTGTCAGTGCGAATATCGACTTCTACAGCGGTCTTATTTACCGTATGCTCGGACTTCCTTCGGAACTCTACACGCCTATATTTGCAATCGCAAGAATTTCAGGATGGTCAGCACACCGTATTGAGGAACTCATCAACGCCGGCAAGATTATCAGACCGGCATACAAGGCTGTTGCTGAAAGGACACCGTATACAAAGATGGCGGACAGATAAAATACGGGCTGTTTTTACAGCCCTTTTTTACAGGAGGAATTATTTATGACTGAAGCAAAGAATACAAAAAAGAAAATATGCATTTTTGCTGTTTTTTTTGCTGCTTTTGCTGTCCGGCTGATTTTAGCTATGAAATGCAGGGGATTCAGTACTGATATCAGCTGTTTTTACTGCTGGGCTGAGAGAGCATACAAATCAGGACTTACAAATTTTTATTCACCGGAATATTTTTCAGACTATCCGCCTGGATACATATACATACTTTACCTGATTGGTATGGCTATGTCAGTGTTTAAGCTGACCTACCTCACCCCTGCCACTCTGCTTGCGCTTAAGCTGCCTGCAGTTTTATGTGATATGGTTACAGGGTTTATTATTTACAGATATGTTTCAAAGCGTGACAAGGGTATTATGTCAGTTTTAATCCCGGCTCTCTATTTGTTAAATCCTGTGATTTTTCAGAATTCATCGATATGGGGACAGGTCGATTCCGTGTTTAATCTCTCCCTGGTTCTGATGGTTATGTTTATATATGAAAAGAAGATGATTCCGTCGTATTTTGCATTTGCGGCCGGTATTCTTATAAAGCCTCAGACACTGATTTTTACACCTCTCCTCATTCTGGGCATATATGAAAATGTATTCAAAGGAGGAGTGAACTGGAAGAACTTTTTTAAAAACCTTCTTCTGGGATTATCAGCTGTGGGATGTCTGTTCATTGCATTTCTTCCATTCGGTATAAAGACAATGACAGATCTCTATATGGAAACTATGAATTCTTATCCTTATGCTGCTGTAAATGCATATAACTTCTGGACCATGCTCGGTCTTAACTGGTCACCACAGGAAACAATCCTTTTCGGTCCTGTAACATGCAAGATGGTTGGTGACATTGTAATACCGCTGATATGTGTTTTATCCGCTGTAATTTTCCTGAAGAGAATAAACAGGAGCGACAGGTACTGGATAACAGGAGCGTTTATAATTATCACTATGTTCCTGTTTTCTGTACGAATGCATGAAAGATACATCTATCCTGTTTTCTTTATGCTTCTGTTAGCTTATTTTGAAAACAGAAAGAAAATCTATCTTGTTGTTTACGGGCTTTTTTCAGCACTGATTTATTTAAATCTCTGGAATATACTCAGATTTTACGACGCAGGCGGAAACTACCACAGTTCCAATCTTGTAAAACTGTTATCGTTTGTAATGACCTTTACCGGCATTTTATTCTACACAGGTTTGATAGTAAATCGCCAGAAAGAAAAACTTACGGAAAGTGTTTCAGAAAAAAAGTAAAAATTATAGTAAACGCAATAAATATAGTAAACGCAATAAATAAATTGCGTTTGCCGGTGCCGATCTGCACGGAGATG
>CAMCOJ010000346.1 GCA_945876405.1 uncultured Ruminococcus sp. | reverse complement strand
AGACCTTCGATACCGCCTGCATTTTTTTCTATCTTAATCTGTCCCATCAGTATTCAATCTCCTTAAGATACCTGCTTAATGCGTCCTGCCATACAGGTAATGGTTTAAAACCGTTTTTTACAAGCTTGTGATTTTCAAGTCTGCTGTTAAAGGGCCTTACAGCTTTTGACAGACCATATTCTGCAGTTGTAACAGGTATTACATTTGTTGTATATCCAGCCTGGTTAAATATTTCACATGCAAAGTCATACCATGAAATATATCCGCCTTCATTTGTTGCGTGGTAATATCCGTATTTTTCAGATTCAGCCATATTAACAAGAAGCTTTGACAAATCGTGAGTATATGTAGGCGTTCCAAATTGGTCATTTACTACTTTTACTGTACTGAATTTTTTACCAGCATTAAGCATAGTTTTTACAAAGTTTTTTCCGCTTTTCCCAAATGCCCATGCTATACGAACAATAAAGTATTTTTCAAGAATAGAGGAAACAGCAAGTTCGCCATCAAGTTTTGACTGTCCGTAAACATTAAGTGGTGCGTAATCCTTGCAATCAGGTTTCCACGGTTCTGTACCGTGACCGTTAAAAACATAGTCAGTTGAAATATAAATCATTTTGCAATTTATTTTTTTACATACTTCAGCTATATTTTTAGTTCCCTCAACATTAACTGCTTTAACTTTTTCAATGTTATCCAGTTCTTCTGCAGCATCAACTGCTGTCCAGGCAGCACAGTGTATTACAGTATCCGGGTTACTGTTTGTAATCACTCTTTCTGTTTTTTCTTTATTTGTAATATCAAGTTTAGTATAGGGCATTAAAGTAACTGCACTTTCATCCTTTATTCCGGAATATTTATCATGGATATCAGAACCTATTCCGAAGTGTCCTTTTTTATAAATTTCATTCATAACATCATGACCAAGTTGTCCAGCAACACCGGTTACAAATATTCTCATTTTACCTTCTCCTTAATGGTTACTGTATTTTGGGTTGTAGTAATACTGGAACTCACCGCTGATAATTCCCTTCCACCACTCCTCATTTTCCAGATACCACTTTATCGTTATTTTTATTCCATCTTCAAACGAAGTTTCCGGATACCATCCGAGTTCACGATGGATTTTTTCCGGATTTATTGCATATCTCATATCATGGCCTTTTCTGTCTTCCACATATTTTATAAGACTTTCCGGTTTTCCAAGTTCATGACAGATCATTTTTACTATTTCTATATTCTGTTTTTCATTATGACCGCCTACATTATATACTTCTCCGTTTTTTCCGTTATGTATTATTAGATCTATTGCTTTACAGTGATCTTCTACATAAAGCCAGTCACGAACGTTTATACCTTTGCCGTATACAGGAAGTTCTTTGTCGGCAAGAGCGTTTACTATCATAAGGGGGATAAGTTTTTCCGGAAAATGATATGGACCGTAATTGTTCGAACATCTTGAAATTGTGACAGGGAGCCCGTAGGTTCTGTGGTATGAAAGTACGAGAAGGTCGGCAGCTGCTTTTGACGAACTGTACGGAGAGCTGGTATGCAGCGGGGTTTCTTCGGTAAAAAACAAATCAGGCCGGTCAACAGGGAGATCACCGTAAACTTCATCGGTTGAAACCTGATGATATCTTTTTATTCCGTATTTTCTGCAGGCATCCATCATAACGGATGTACCTATGATATTAGTATTAAGGAATACTTCCGGATTTTCAATAGAGCGGTCAACATGTGATTCGGCAGCAAAATTAACCACTATATCAGGGTGTTCTTCTTCAAAAAGGCGATAGACAGCTTTCCGGTCGCATATATTTATTTTGCAGAATCTAAAGTCAGGGTTCTGTAATGCATTTTTAAGAGTTGAAAGATTTCCGGCATATGTAAGACAGTCTATGCAAACCAGTCGGTAATCCGGATGTTTATTTAACATATAGTATATAAAGTTTGAACCTATGAATCCGGCACCGCCGGTAACGAATATTGTCATTTCTATTATCTCCTGAAAATAAGTTTGTCAGAGGCAACGCGTTTAAGATGCTCTCCGTATGATGATTTCCGGTAAGTTTCTGCAAGCTGAAACAGCTCCTTCTGGGTTATCCAGCCGTTGTGATATGCTATTTCCTCTGGTGCGGAGATAACTAATCCCTGACGGTTCTGGACAGCCTGTACAAACACGGAGGCTTCCATCAGGCTTTCGGTTGTTCCGGTGTCCATCCATGCAAATCCGCGGCCAAGTATCTGAACTTTCAGACTGTTATCTTCAAGATATAAACGGTTGATATCAGTAATCTCAAGTTCACCTCTTTTTGAAGGACGAATTTTTTCGGCCATGGATACAATTCGGTTATCGTAAAAGTACAGTCCGGTTACAGCATAGTTAGATTTTGGTACTTCTGGTTTTTCCTCTACAGAAACAGCATTATAGTCCTTGTCAAATTCCACTACTCCGAATCTTTCCGGATCGTTTACGTAATATCCGAAAACAGTAGCACTTCCGTTTTCAGCATTTTTTACAGCTTCAGAAAGATTGTTTCTGAACCATCCTCCGTAAAATATATTATCTCCAAGGATAAGAGCGCATGTATCCTTATTAATGAATTCTCTGCCAATAAGAAATGCCTGTGCAATACCATCCGGACTCTTCTGCACAGCATATGAAAGATTAATTCCTATATTGTGTCCATTCCCCAGCAACGCCTCAAATCTGGAAATGTCATCTGGGGTTGATATGATCAAAATATCTCTTATTCCTGCAAGCATAAGTGTTGAGAGCGGATAGTAAATCATTGGTTTGTCATACACAGGCAACAGCTGTTTTGAGGTTACTTTTGTCATAGGATACAGCCTTGTACCTGATCCACCGGCCAGAATTATTCCTTTCATACAGCTTATCCTCCGTTCAAATTGAATTTATAGTGAACGTCAAAATAAATTTGACTTTCACTATAATTATTTTATTAATATTGCCTTGCACATCCGTTCCCTGCGGCCACTCCGTGCATATCGGCACCGGTGAACGAAAAAATATTTTTTTCGTTCACTAATATGATATATATATAATCTGTCTCTTATACACATCTGACGCTGCCGACGATACTCCTTG
>CAMCOJ010000345.1 GCA_945876405.1 uncultured Ruminococcus sp. | reverse complement strand
TCCGTGCATATCGGCACCGGTGAACGAAAAAATATTTTTTTCGTTCACTATAAAACTATTTTTAGTATAACAAATAATTCGAGCGTTGTCAACAGTTTTATTGTTGAAATTACACAATATTACAGAGGAATTTTTTTCAAAAGAACATAAAGAAAAAACAGGTGAATTTTTTATAGCGTTTGGGCTCTAAACTTCCATCAAACGCTTTCACTTACTTTCTGGATTTTTTAAATTCAAGGTAGTCTTCGTAGGTGCCGACTCTGTCAATTATGCCATCAGGAGTTATTTCAATTATACGGTTGGCAACTGTCTGAAGAATTTCGTGGTCGTGTGAGGTGAAGAGAACTACCCCCTTGAATGACTCCAGACCATTGTTTACTGCTGTAATACTTTCAAGGTCAAGATGGTTTGTAGGCTGATCCACAACCAGAACATTTGAGCCGAAGAGCATCATTCTTGAGAACATGCATCTTACCTTTTCCCCTCCTGAGAGAACATTTACAGGCTTGTATACATCATCGCCGGAGAAAAGCATACGTCCAAGAAAACCTCTGAGATATGTGTCCGTCTCATCATTTACGGAATACTGTCTGATCCAGTCTATAATTGACATACTACAGCCTTCAAAGAAAGAAGAGTTATCCATCGGGAAGTATGAAGTTGATGTGGAAACACCCCACTTAAAACTTCCTGAATCCGGTGTTTCTTCTTCCATAAGAATTTTAAAAAGCATTGTAACAGCACGTTCGTCTTCTGAGATAAATGCTATCTTGTCCTCACGTCCTACAGTAAATCTGACGTTCTTAAGCATCTCGACTCCGTCAGCTTTTTTGCATATATCCTCAACGGAAAGTACTTCCTTACCCAGTTCTCTGTCAGGTGTAAATCCAATATACGGATATTTTCTGCTTGATGCCGGCATCTCTTCAACAGTAATTTTTTCGAGAAGCTTTCTTCTTGATGTAGCCTGGCTTGACTTTGACTTGTTGGCAGAGAATCGCTCGATAAATGACTTGAGTTCTTTAATCTTTTCTTCAGCTTTTTTGTTCTGCTGCTTCATCATACGCTGAATAAGCTGGCTTGATTCATACCAGAATTCGTAGTTACCAACATACATCTTAATCTTGGTATAGTCAATATCAACTATATGTGTACAAACATTGTTAAGAAAATGTCTGTCATGGGATACAACAAGAACTGTACCGAAATAATCGGCAAGAAATCCTTCAAGCCACTTTACAGCATCAATGTCAAGATGGTTTGTAGGTTCGTCGAGAAGGATAATGTCCGGATTTCCGAAAAGTGCCTGAGCAAGGAGAATCTTCACCTTTTCGTTACCAGTAAGTGATGACATCTGTGAATAAAGCATGTCTTCAGGAAGATCCAGTCCCTGAATGAGCTTTGATGCATCAGATTCTGCTTCCCAGCCGTTGAGTTCGGCGAATTCTGCTTCAAGTTCAGAAGCTCTTATTCCGTCTTCCTCAGAAAAATCTTCTTTGGCATACAGTTCATCTTTTTCCTTCATTATACTGTAAAGTTTTTCATTTCCCATAATGATAGTATCAAGGACTGTATATTCCTCATATGCAAAGTGGTCCTGCTTAAGAACTGACATTCGTGCATCTTTTTTTACTGATACATCACCAGTTGTCGGTTCGAGTTCACCACTGAGTATTTTAAGAAACGTGGATTTGCCGGCACCGTTAGCACCTATAATACCATAACAGTTGCCGTTTGTAAACTTAAGGTCAACGTTTTTAAAAAGAGTTGAACCGCCAAACTGCAGACTTACATTTGAAACTGTAATCATTTGTAGCTTTCTGCCTCCTGATTTAATTTATTTTCCGGTGCTGACAAAAGAACACCCAGAGTATATTATAACAGTATACTGATATTTTTTCAATTATTTTTCCATATAAATTAACCGTTTATGAATCAAGGTTTTTAGTCATTTAGCAATATAAAACTATCTTACGGTACTGTAAAGTGTCTAAATTTATTATTTACAACAAATTATATTGACAATATCAGAATTTTATAGTATAATAAATACAAATAGAAATGCTGCTTCGGATTTCTATTTTTGCCCGAATTTTTCATTCAACATTTCCAACTCTTTTTTCATCATTATTCTTCGTTTTTCGAAGAAAAGGACACACAGGATTCATCACCTGTGTGTCCTTTTTTATTTTCTTTTATTCTGAATCAAAAGTTCCTCAGCGTTTTTCAGCATAAGCTCACTTGGATTTTCCCCGCTCATTATTCTTGCTATCTCTCTGATTCTTCCTTCCATATCAAGGTGCTTTACCATAGTTTCTGTTCGTTCTCCGGAAGTAGTTTTTTCGATAAGAAGGTGATTATCCGCCATAACAGCTATCTGTGAAAGATGTGTTACACAAAGAACCTGCCTGTATCCGCTTATCTCCTGAAGCTTGATTCCGATTTTCTGAGCAGCACGTCCGCTTACGCCTGTACCTATTTCATCAAATATCAGAGTCGGTATATCGTCCTGATCAGCAATTACAGTTTTCAGAGCAAGCATGATTCTTGAAAGCTCACCGCCGGAAGCAATTTTTGAAACTGGTTTAGGCGTCTCACCCTTATTGGCGGATATCAGAAATTCAACACTATCCATGCCGTTTGCTGAAAGCTTTCCTTTATCGTGCTTAACCTCTATTACAACATTCGGCATATCAAGAAACCTCAGTTCTTCAGTTACACGTTCGACAAATCTCTCAGCAGTTCTGTTTCTGTATTCAAAAAGCTTTTTCGCCTTCTCAGTCGTTTCTTCAAGGAGCTTCGCTTTCTGTTTCCGGAGTTTTTCAATCTTCTCCGAACTGTTCTCCATATTGTACAGTTCTTCAGCAGCCTCTCCGGCCATGGCAATTATCTCATTCAGTCCTCTATTGTACTTTTTCTTAAGACCGTTTATGATTTCTCTTCTTGTCGAAATCAGGTTATAGGTTTCGTCGTCAATCTCAAGCGATGACGCACAGTGAGAAAGCTCAGAAGCTATATCTGAGAGTTCAATGTTAATTGACTTTATTCTCTCAAGAAGCGGAATTACCGGAGAATATACATCTGTTATATTTTCAAGAAGAAACTCAGCATCATTC
>CAMCOJ010000344.1 GCA_945876405.1 uncultured Ruminococcus sp. | reverse complement strand
ATTTCTGCCTGTCTCGTGGGCTCGGAGATGTGTATAAGAGACAGCTTTAATGCATACCGGAAAGTTACGGTTCCGGCACTGAGTGAAACTCTCTCATTTCTTGTCCGGTCAGTTATAATGGGAATTTCTGCTGCGTTCCTTATACGTAAAAATATTTTATCCATATATACAGCTCTGTCACTTAGCGTAATATGCAGCGAAGTCGCCGGAATTATTGTGCTTATTATTTATCTGATAAAAACCCATCCCAGTAATACCGGAAAACCAACCGTAAGTTTTGCAAAGTTTTCTGCCGGCCTTGTACCGGTAATGCTGAACAGCTATATCCCCTGTATTCTCAGCACCGCAAATGACGCACTGGTCCCTTTCACGCTGAAACAGGCCGGCAGCAGCACAGCAGATGCACTGAGCAAATACGGACTTTTTGAGGCTGTTGTTCTGCCCGTTCTCTTCTTCCCATCCATGTTTATTTCATGTCTCTCCACTATTCTTGTCCCGGAGATATCACGTGAAAAAGCGGGCGGAAACAGAATACGCAACCTTAAACTTACTGAAAAAGTTATAGATGCAACAGTAATTTACTCTGTTTACATAGTAAGCATTCTTGCTGTTTACGGCAAAACCATAGGCTCTCTTATCTGCGGAAATGAGTATGCCGGAAAAATGATAATGCTTCTTGCCCCAGTCGTTCCGTTCATTTATCTTGAGATTGTCCTTGAAGGAATAATAAAAGGACTGGGCAGACACAGTTTTTCATCGTTAAACTATCTCGCCGAGTACATCATACGAATATCTGCACTTCTTGTATTTACACCGCTTACGGGGGAATACGGCATTGCCGTTTCCTATTATCTGAGCAACATCATCTGCAATATATCAAGAATAATTATGATATCCCGCGAATACGGTATTTCCTTCGATATGAGCAGATACATAGTTCCTCCCGCATTTGCCGCAGTTCTGTCCTGGCAGACTGCAGTTATGCTGCGTAAGCTGACGCATTTTGATGCCCTTGGTAAAATACCGGAGACGGCAGTCTATGCTATGGCAGTGCTCATACTCTACGTTTTTTTCCTCAGTGTAATGAACAGTTCCTGCAGGAAAAAAGTCACTCCCCGTCCTTCTCCTTCTTCGGTTCAGGCTGCTTCGTCATATGGGCAATAGGTATATTTTCCGCTGCGCTCTGTTTGAGTTCGTCTGAAAGGTGGGTGTATATTTCGGTTGTAGCTATGCTTGCATGTCCGAGAACTTCCTTTATTACAAGAGTATCAACATTTCCATGCTGATACATCAGTGTTGCTGCAGTATGACGCAGCTTGTGGGGTGAGATTCCGCGGTTTCCAAGTCCCGTATCATTGAGAAGCTTTTCTATTATCTGCTCAACCCTGCGGCGGCTTATCCTTCTTCTCTTCTTGCTGAGGAAAAGCGCATCCGGCTCTTCAGGCGGATTTTTACGTGAATTTATATATGTTTTCAGCGCTGCAATACAGGCATCATTTATATAGATAATCCTCTGTTTGTTACCCTTACCTTTCAGGAGAAGTCGTCTCTCCTCGAAGTCAATGTCGCTTATATTTATACTTACAAGCTCGTTCAGACGCATTCCGCAGTTTAAAAAAAGAGTAACCATGCAGAAGTCACGCTCATGGTTTTCAAACGAATCCGACGAAAGCAGCCTGAGGCTTTCCTGAAGTGTAAGAAATTTAGGGAGTGCCCTTTTTACTGTCGGCATCTCTATATCATCAACAGGGTTGTGGTCAATGATATTTGCACGCTTGTGAAGGTAGTGAAAAAAGCTCTTCAGAGCTGCGGTTTTTCTTGCTCTTGCAGCCGGCTTGTTTTTTCGCTCATCGGCAAGGAAATATTCAAAGTCATATATATCTCTGAGTGTAATCTCATTGAGCATTTCCTTCGGAAATTCCTTTATATCAATTGATTCAAGCGGCTGGCTGAGGTTGTTTTTAACCATAAGTATATACCTAAGAAACATGCGGATATTTATGTAGTATTCGTTTACTGTGGTCTCTGCTCTGCCTCTGACTATCCTGAGATAGAAAATATAGTCGTTGAGAAATTCAGGACATTCATTTTTATTAATAGACACTTATTTTCTCCTTTTTATTCAAGTCTGATAAGTTTGCAGTTAGGTATGCCAAAACTCCAGAAATCTTTAATCGGGAGATTTTTTATCTGACAGACTATACTGCAGTTCATCGCACCGTGACCAACTATGAGAACTTTTTTTCCTTCATCAAGAAGCGGTCTTACTGCCTCTCTGAGAAATTCTCCTGTTCTTGCAAAAAGCTCTTCAAAGTTTTCACCTTTTTCCGTCCCTCTGAAATTTTCCGGGTCTTCAAAAAATGTTTTAATAGGACTTCCTTCAATCAAATCAGCATTTTCGCACCCCTCGTACTCACCGAAGCTCATTTCCATAATCCTGTCATCAGTGATTATCGGCACACCGAGCCCCTTAAGTGCAATCTCAGCAGTTTCACGTGCTCTTACAAGAGGTGAGGAAAAGCAGATATCAAACCCTATCTCTTCACATTCCCTGCGAACTTCCTCAGCCATCTTTCTTCCCTCTTCATTGAGGGGTATATCCGTTCTTCCCTGCAGCTTACGCGCTGCATTCCAGTCAGTTTTTCCATGACGCATTATATATAGCAAAATCAGTCCTCCTGAAAATTTTTACTTATTAAATTATATCATTATCCCGGAAATTATTCAATTATTTTTACGCAGTCTTCAGCGCATTTTCCTTAATCGAATTTATCAGAGTTATCAGTTTCTGCTGCTTCTCAGCACTGAAAAGTTTCATAAAATTATACGGCTTATCAAACGGTGGTGAAAGGAGAATCTTTACACTCTCGATATATCCGTTATTAACTACGTAGTCAATAATCTTCTTGAAAATTTCAATCTCAGCATGTATGTTTTTTTATTAATTTTAACATATTTTTGACGTTATTTCAATCAGTTTTAACAATAATACCATAGAAAAAAAAAAGATTCCCGTAAACCGAAATGTTTACTGGGAACCTGTTTAAACTGAGTTTTAATCCTTTGTTTCAATTTATAGTGAACGAAAAAAATATTTTTTCGTTCACTATTAGCCCTGTCTCTTA
>CAMCOJ010000343.1 GCA_945876405.1 uncultured Ruminococcus sp. | reverse complement strand
CACAAGGAGTATCGTCGGCAGCGTCAGATGTGTATAAGAGACAGACATCATACGGTACTTCGGCACGGAAAGCCTGTTCTTCAGAAGTGCCTTGTCACTGATATTAAGGCTCTCCGTCACATCTGCAAGTTCGGTAACCGAATCACCAAGAAGTGCAAATGAACCGTCCTTAAGTCTGTGATAACGTGCACCCTTTCTGTAACTTTTAAGCATTCCCACAAGTTCATCCATGGTGTAGCCCTCAGCTGTAATCTCCAGTTCAAGAAGATTTCCGGAAGGACGAATACCTATGGCAGGACGTACCGGCTGCCTTATACCAATCTTTTTGAAAGCATCACTGACATACACATCCATTACTCTCTCAAATTCCGGAAGTCCTGAAGACAGAAGACTGTAAAGCTCATCATCACCTTGCAGAATATATGTGCCGGGATTCTCATCTGATTCATCTGTGAAATAACGTGAAAAAACATTTCGTGCTGCCTTTTCCGCCGGATAGTCACAGAAAGGATTTTTATCCTGATCATAGAAACCGGTAAATGTCCTGTCACCATAGACAAACTCCATACGTGCACAGACACCATCGTTCAGTGTGTCAATGAACAGTTTAGCCTCAAGTTCAGGCGGAACAAAATCCTCAAGCATTTCGATGCCTCTGACTTTGGCATACCGGCTTACCGGTCTGAGTACAGCACTGTAAAATGCAGACATGCGCTTTCCGGTTATATGAATGCTGTTATTTATTATGCAGCATTCAAGAAGTTTTGTCACTGAACGGCAGAAGCCGGTTGAAGTAATGTAGAAAATCCGGTTTTCATCATCTATAAAACATGCTCTGTGGCCGTGACCATAATAAGTATATCTTAGAGGATTCAGCCTGATGTTGTAGCCTTTGGCACTGCTGTCCTCTGAAACTTCAAAAAATATTTCCGGATTCTGAAAACAAACAAAATAATCCTTACCGTTGCAGCTGATATACTGTTCCCTGTACAGTTCAAAAAAGCTGTCTATTCTCTTGCCCTTTATAGCAACATAGCGCTTTGTATCTTCCTTTTTATATCCCTTTGTCAGACGGTCAGATGAAGATGAATAGAAATAATATACCATGTCCATGAGATTTCTGCTTTGCTCATCAAGAAGACTGTAAGTATGACGATATGAAAAATTCTTTCCGTAGTTACGAATACTCCCCGTTTCATACGCAGTCTTCAGATCTGCAATATCGGGCACAGAATACAGCTTTTCAGCTCCGGTTTTAAGTGAGCATTTTATCAGACCGGTTTTGTCAGAACTAAGCACCGGAACCACTCTTATGCTCTCCGGTTTCACACTCTCCTCCGGTTCTGTTTCGTCATCACAGTATCCGTCAATAAGCTCTGACAGTATATCATCGCGCCTCCTGGCAAGATCTCTGTCAAAACGTTCCTTTACAATAATCATTAATGCAGATTTATGAACGCAGTATTCTTCCCTGCATAAGCGGTCACAGCGTGAATATTCAAGCTCACCCGAATCACTTAAAACAACCTCAACATGATTTCCGTAATAATAACCCGCCCCGCTGTCACGCAGCCAGCACTCGTAGGTCCCGTCCGTGTATACATTCAAAGTCGTAGTCATGTTTCTCTCTGCCAGTTTTCGAGCCTTCTTCATAATCTCCGGACTTATCTGTTCTTCAAAGTCATGTATATTCATAAGCCTTCTTCTTTCTTTAAGGAACTGTTCGTTATTTCATGAACTCATTATATCACACTTTCAGTAATTATTCAATGATAACAAAAAATCCCGCTTTTACAAGCAGGACTTTCTGTTACATCTGATTATTTATTACCTGTGACAATATAAGGCTGTACCGCACTTGCCAGAATATTGGCCGGCATAGTCTGAAGCCATATCTTACCCGGACCGGTTACCTTTGTATTGAAAAATCCTTCTCCGCCAAGAAGTGCATTTCCTATACCCTTTACTGTTTCAATGTCTATAGAACATGTAGCATCCATAGCAGCAAGATAGCCTGTATCAATAAGCATAGACTGACCTGGTGCAAGATCATATTCAACAACACTTCCGTTTATCTCAAGGAAAACCATACCCTTGCCTGAGAACTTCTGCATAATAAAACCTTCACCGCCGAAAAAACCGGCACCGATTTTCTTCTGAAAGAAGATGTCCATATTTACCCCGATTGTGTTTGCCAGATATGCGGACTTCTGAGCAACAACAGCATTCTCACTTGTGTTAAAGCAAATGATATCTCCCGGGAAGGATGATGCAAATGCAATCTCTCCGCTTCCGCCTGTTGCGGAATATGTATTTCGGAAAATTGATTCTCCGGTAACTGCACTCTTTGCCATCTTGCCAAGAGCACCTAATAACCCGTTTCCGCCTGAGCCAAGTCCTGTTTTCATTTCCATTGACGGAGTCATCCAGGACATTGCACCCTTCTGGCATTCGATAGACTCTCCCTGATCAAGTTTGCAGATTAGCACCGGAAGTGGTGCGTTTCTTACTTCATACTGCATAATTTTTACCCCCATGTTTGTCTTTGATTAACTGAAGTGACTTCTTTTATATAAATCAGCCACTGAAAACAATTATATCATTTTACAGTCAATAAATCAATATAATCATACATTTTCAGCATTATTTCTTCAATGTCTGCTTTTTTATTCCGGTATTGAAACAGTAACCCAAAAATTCAAACAGTAATTTTCACAAATTCAGCCCCGATAAGTCCCGCAAGCTTATCCGGAGAAAGTTCAACCTGAGCGCCGATTTTGCCGCCGCTCACATATATTTTTTCAGAATTAAGTGCACTTTCATCAATAAATGTTTTAAACTGTTTTTTCATACCTACAGGTGAGCATCCGCCGCGTATATATCCTGTGGTATTAAGCAAATCCTTAACCGCAAGCATTTCCACAGACTTTACTCCTGCAGCTCTTGCCGCAGCTTTGAGGTCAAGTTCTGCATTTACCGGAATGCAGAATACATAGTGTTCTGTTTTTCCGTCTGATTTTTTAAAATATGTTACAAGCGTCTTAAAGCAGCGTTCAAACGGAATACCCAGTATCTGAGCTGTATGCATTCCGTCTGTCTCTTATACACATCTGACGCTGCCGACGATACTCC
>CAMCOJ010000342.1 GCA_945876405.1 uncultured Ruminococcus sp. | reverse complement strand
TTTCGTGACAGTCAAGTAGAGCAGTTTTTGGTCATTTCGGGGTAGCAAAAACAAATGATTTATATAATCAAAGAAATAGATTAGCGCATAATACATTATCATATCAAGAAAATCTACCTTCTTTAAAAACCTTAGTAAACGAAGATGATTCTTCGAGAAACTATTTTCGATATTTTGCTACTTTAATATTAATTGATAATATTTTTATTTATCTATACAAAGAATTTCGCAGAACTTTAGATGAATGCAATTACTAAAATATATAGCACAGTACAAAGCGGCTGTGCTTTTTCTTTGCTCTGAAAGCGTATTATTCATCCTCATCGCGGAAATCAAAATCATCATCATCCTCATCAAAATCAATAGGAGCCTTTGATTTATCTGGTTTCTTTGCAAAAACAAATTTGAAGAGAATAACACCGACTGCTGCAAGAACAAGGACGGTAATACCGATTATGAGAATAAGATTAAACGGAATCCCGGATGAAGGCTTTGACGGAATATCCGGTTCTGTCTGTTCAGTAACAACTGGTTCAGCACTGTCAGGATTTACGACCTGCTCAGCCTTTTCAGCTGCATTTGCGGCGGCTTCATCCGGAGGCACTTCGTTTTCATCGTTTCCGGTGTAAAGAAGTGCGTACAGGTCATAGTCATCTACTTTATTGAGAAAATATACGTTGTCTTCCTCACCGGCAGCGGCATAGTTTATCAGCACATAAAATACCGAACCGTCCTTGGTAGTAACTGCGATAAACTGCATTTCCTCACTGTTGTAAATAATCTGCTCCTTCTTTATGAGAGTCGCATTGCCGTCAGTATCAACATCTTCATTCTGATAGTACGGATTATCGTTGTTTGGTTTGTTATCAAGAAACTGATTTACCACAGAAGTTGTAGCTGCGGTTACTTCACCGTCTGATACGGTTTCGTCACCACTGACTGTAGTAACAGGATTATCTGAATCATTTTCTTCCACCGAAGTAACTGCCGGCTCATCAGAAGTGGCGGCTTCATCTGCACTTACGCTGTATGTACCCATCGTACAAGCCATTGCAGATAATACCAGTGCGGATGCTATATGTCTGCTGATATTAAATTTTCGTTTCATTTAAAGTATTCTCCTTTGAAATATTATTTTTACTTCCGATAAGCGCAGAAAGTTCACCGGGAGTTATACCTTCACTTTTCATCTGATTTACAAGTGCCATCATCTCAAAGAAATTATCAGAAATCTCAATGTTCTGGCTCTTTGTAAACTCAGCAATCTGTTTGGCCTGGAGCTTTTCATGCTCCATTTTCAGCCTGCTCAGAGTTTTAGTGTCTTCTTTGATTTTATTTTCAAGCTCCGAAATACGTTTTTCCGAAGCTGCAAGATTTTTTTCAATTCTTGACATGGACCTTTTCCTTTCTTTATCAGTAAAATACCAGAAGAGGATCGATGAAATCCCATCCAAAACCATCAGTGTCCACCTTTACCTTGATATGAATGTAATTCTGTGAAATGCCGTAGTCTGAACCATCACATTTCCTGTTTTCATTTACCTTTGCAAATACCTGAAGTTTATCCAGTGTGTCGCCTTCCTTTATACCGGAGTTAAGAGTAATATTGCTGATATAAATCTCAGTGTCACGGCTTTTGCCGCCATGACCGTCATACCAGTATCTGAGATCATTTCTTCTCAGAACCACAGTTCCTTTTCCGGCATCGTATGACTTCACAGTACATTTAACCGGTGCACAAATATCAGCACCGCTGCTGCAGACAACATCAATTCCCTCATGAAGTGAATCAATACCGCAGTGCTGCTGGTTCCATTCCTGCATGTCATATCCGAAAGGATTTGAGAGGGGATAGGCTTTAAGCGAACCACCGTCCAGCGGATTGCTCAGTGTCTGATGATTTCCGTACACCTGTGTGCTTTCAAGTCCGGCAAGCAGTCTGTAATATGCGTATCTTTCATCAGCATCTGACATGGACTTCAGTTTATCCTCAATAACCTGATCAAGTGTTTTTTCTTTTTTCACGCTGTAATAAAGAGTACAGTCATTTTTCCAGATGTTTTTCCTGTAGAAGCTGATAAGGCAGCTGTCATCCAGACCTGAATTCCAGTGCTTTGTGTCCTGAGGAGAAACCATGAAATAAATCTGGAAATCATCCCAGCCCCATCGTGCACGCGGATAATACTGACTGCCGTAAGTGTGACCGAACTCTGTACCGTTATACCATCCATAGAAAGGATTGCTCGTCTGACCGCTTCTGTCTGAAACGATATATCTCTGATCCTGAAGAAACCAGCCGGTCTGTTTATATTCATCCCTGGCATTAAGTATTTCAAGACTGCCGTTAAAATGAAGATATCCGCTGCCGTCAGTAAATCCGTTTATTTCTCCCGGACATGATCTTACTCTGAAACTGTCTCTGTATACTCCGTTGCTGTCAGCAACCCAGTATGTACCGTTGATTCCACCCTCAAAATCATATCTGTCAAGCTCTTCCCAGCGTGAATAATTAACGTAACGATATTCAAACTTATATTGTTTTTCAAAAATTTCCTTAATTAAATCCTTAGTGTCGTTACCATATTTCCAGTACTTTATATCCTTGTTCGGTACTGAAAAATCATAGTAATAAGCACACAGAAAGCTCCAGAGCTTGTATCTGTCGAAATCATAATCCGGATCATAATTCAGCTCTGAACTTTTACCCCAGATTAGATTATCCTTCATATCTTTGGTATCAATCCCAAGCTCTTTCAGACCGTCTTTCCAGTTTCCGTCTGAAATCTTTCTGATTTTTCTGTTCATTTCCCATGCAAGGGAAGTGTAGTACTCTTCCGATTCTGAAAGAGCATAATCCTGGGCACAGTATGTAGCCAGTGTGAATCCGGAACCTGTGAGTATGGAATTGAAAACAGAAACTATCAGCATAAATATAAGCAGTATCAGCAGAACGACCGGAAGAAACTTCATCAGGAAAGCAGCATCACTCTTTGCTGCCGTAACAGACGTATTAAGTAGCTTTTTAAATTCAGCCTGCACCTTCTGTCCTGCAGACATCTGTCTGTTCCGGCTTCGGCTTTTATACTTGTTTTTATTTTTGGTTTTTCTGTTACTGAGTCTGTTATCCTGCTTCTGAAGCCTGTTTCCG
>CAMCOJ010000341.1 GCA_945876405.1 uncultured Ruminococcus sp. | reverse complement strand
GAGATTTCTGCCTGTCTCGTGGGCTCGGAGATGTGTATAAGAGACAGGTAGCTGACAGAGCATATCGGATACTCAACAGAGAATTCGGAGCATCATATACAGTAAGCGAACTGATATCAGCAAAAGGACTTTGCTACAGTGATAAAAAAACGGAGGAGCTTTGCAGAATAACTGAAAAAGAAAGACCGCGTGCACTGCAGCTGTTTGGAAATGAACCCGAATTTATAAAAAAAGCAGTAAAGATAATCAACAGGTATAATCCTGATATCATAGATATAAATATGGGCTGCCCGGTTCCAAAAGTAGCCGGAAACGGCTCAGGAGCCGCATTGATGAAAAACACAGAGTTGTCAGCCGAGATAGTAAAAGCTGCAGTATCGGAAGCAAATGTACCGGTAACAGTAAAAATAAGAAAAGGCTGGGACGAAAGCAGTGTAAATGCGGCCGAATTTGCATATGCCATGGAAAGAGCCGGAGCATCCGCAATAACAGTACACGGAAGAACGAAAAATCAGATGTACAGCGGAAAATCAGATATAGAGATAATAAAGGCAGTAAAAAAGGCTGTCTCAGTACCTGTAATCGGAAACGGAGACGTTGCTTCGCTTGAGGACTGCCTTAAAATGTACGAATACACCGGCTGTGACCTTGTTATGATAGGACGTGCTACATACGGAAATCCATGGATTTTCAAAGAAATCGACGATTATTTTGAAGGAAGAACCTTTACTCCGCCCGATCTTGACACCAGACTTGAAACTATGCTCTGTCATATAAGGCTTGCTCTCTCAGACAAACCGGAACACATTGCCATACAGGAAGCAAGAAAACACGCCGCCTGGTATCTTACCGGGATGTACGGAGCCGCATCATTCAGAGCAAAATGCTACAGCCTTTCAAGCTATGATGATGCAGTAAGACTTGCAGAAGAATTCAAGGAACTTCAGCTGAGGAATACACACAAATGAAACGAATAACAATAAATCTGCACGATATGCCCCTGATTCAGGCGCAGCGTGAAATGAACCGTATACTGAAAACCTGTCCGAAAGATACAGATGAAATTGAAGTAATCCATGGTTATCATAACGGCGACAGAATACTCAGATATATCCGCTTTGAACTAAAAAATCCGAGAATCATCAGAAAGATTCTCGGACTTAACAACGGAGTAACTTTAATAGAACTGAAAAAATAAGTTTATCAGTTTTTCGGCTTTTTATTTTTAAGAGTTTTATTTACAAACTCAGGCATTTTTCTGGAATACATAATTTTCTGTTCTCCATAGAGACCGGTATCTCCCGATATGAGATAGGAAATTCCGCAGACAAGCGCAAAATACGGAACTGCTTCTATACCAAAAAGTTCAATACTCATAAGAAGTGATGCTACTGGACAGTTTGTTGCGCCACAGAAAAGGGCAATAAGACCGAGTCCTGCACCAAATGAAAAGTTTATTCCAAAAAATTCAGAAACAAAGCTTCCAAAGGTAGCACCTACAAAAAAGGCAGGAATAATTTCGCCGCCCTTAAATCCGCACCCAAGCGTAACCGCAGTAAAAAGGAGTTTCACAAAACAGAGATAAAAAGCTGATCTTACAGCAAAGCTTTCCGCAATTACATCCCCGCCGGCTCCGTTAAATTTCTGTCCTCCGGAAATAAGCGTCATAACAATAATAATTGCAGAACCGACAAGAACTCTTATATACCTGTTTTTTATATATCTCTGAAAAATATGCTTTACACGATGAATAACAAAGCAGAAAAATCTGCTCATAAGTCCGCAGACTATAGCAAACGGAACTACTTTTATTACTGTTATTTCCTGAAGTTCCGGAACAAACCTCATACTGAAAGACGTAGGTTCAACACCAAGAAAAACTGAAATCTGAAAAGCTGTTATAGCGGATACCACACACGGAATTATCGCACTGTAATGCATGATTCCAATACTTATAACTTCTATTGAAAATATTGCTGCAGTAACAGGTGTACCGAAAAGAGCAGCAAAACACGCGCTCATACCGCTCATAACGAGTATTTTCTGTTCCTTTTCCCCAAGTTTAAGAAGTCTTCCGCCTGATGCTGCGAGACTTCCGCCTATCTGAAGAGCCGCACCTTCACGTCCGGAAGAACCACCGAGAAAATGTGTTATAACTGTACTTACAAATATAAGCACTGATGTACGAAACGGCAGGCGTTCGTTTTCCCTTACCGCAAGAATAACAGCATTTGTTCCCTTGTCGTTTACCATTCCGGCCTTGCTGTAAAGTCTGACTATAAGAAGGCCACCAAGAGGAAGCAGAAATACAACCCAGCTGTTTTCTGAGCGTACACCGGTAAGAAAATGTATTGCATAGTGAAATGCAACACCGGTAATCCCGACTGTTCCGCCTATTATTGTGCCTGCAAAAAGCCATATCACGAGAACTTTCAGAGACGACCATGTGTCACTGAAATAATTTTTTATTTTTCCATAATAATCATACATAATAAATCAAAGTCCCGCTATTGTAAATGTATTATTTTCCTTAAAATTATCCTTAACCCATTCATCAAGCTCTTCAAGAGCTTCCTTTACAGTTTCTTCACTGTCTTTTGCTTTTTCAAGAATATTTCTCCACATTTCTTCATCTATCTCAGCAGTACCGTATAATTCAAGATCAGGAACTGCTTCGAAAAAGAAATCTTCCAGTCCCGAGTCATACCAGATCCCATCCCCTATCAGAAGTGAATCCTCAAGCCAGAATTCTTCATTAAATCCACCTCTCTGGAACTCATAGTAACACGTTCCCCTTCTTTCATCAGGTTTACAGAAATATTTCATAGATTATCCTCCGGTTCAAAACAGATTGACATAAAAAAACGTATATAGTATAATAATAATGAAAACACCACCGTAAACGGCAGTGCACACTATAAAGATTATACTTCATCATACGGTTTTTGTCAATCGCAGCACAAAATCCGAATATACAATGAAAGGCTGATTATTACCATGATAAGACATATAGTTATGTTCTCACTTCTTGATGAAGCTGAGGGAAAAACGAAGGCTGAAAACCTTGCTGAAGCAGTAAAAAGAGCTGAAACACTCAGAACAAAGGTTCCGTCACTCAGAGAATACAGTGTTGTGACAAACTCTCCTAAAG
>CAMCOJ010000340.1 GCA_945876405.1 uncultured Ruminococcus sp. | reverse complement strand
TTGTGATAATTGACTCCATACAGACCATGAATCATCATCAGATTAATTCCAGTCCGGGAAGCATAACTCAGGTAAGAGAATGTACTAATCTGTTTATGCACATGGCCAAGAAACTCGAGATTCCTGTCTTTATTGTCGGTCACGTAAACAAGGATGGTGCGATTGCCGGACCGAAGGTTATGGAACATATAGTAGATGCAGTTCTTTATTTCGAGGGAGAGAGACATCTGAGCTATCGTATGCTCCGTGCAGTAAAGAACCGTTTTGGTTCAACGAATGAGATTGGTGTTTTTGAAATGATGGATTCCGGACTTCGTCAGGTGGAAAATCCTTCCGAGATGCTTCTTTCCGGACGTCCGTTAAATGTATCCGGTACATGTGTTGCCTGTATAATGGAAGGAACACGTCCTATACTTGCAGAAGTTCAGGTGCTTGCTACAAAGTCCGGTTTTGCATCACCGAGAAGGGTTACAACGGGATTTGACTACAACCGTATGGCGATGATCGTTGCAGTTCTTGAGAAGAGAGCAGGACTTTTCTTCGGAACACTTGATATCTATATAAATATCGTAGGTGGTTTCAAGCTTGATGAACCGGCAGGTGATCTTTCTGTAGCTCTTGCACTTCAGTCAAGTCTGTTTGACAAACCGGTAAATGAAAAAATAATCGCGTTTGGTGAGATAGGTCTCGGCGGTGAAATAAGATCCGTATCCCATGTTGCTAACCGTATCAGGGAAGCCGAGAGAATGGGGTTTGAGGTGGTTATTCTTCCTAAACAGTCCATGAAAGGGATTAATCCCGGAACCTATAAAACAAGAATTATCGGCGTTTCAAATATTAAACAGGCTTTTGCTGCGATAAATGCAATAGCACGTGAATCAGAAGCAGCCGGAGAAAATAATAATCGATAAAATGAGGAACATATTATGAAATTTATATCTTGGAACGTAAACGGATTCCGTGCATGTCTCGGAAAAGGATTTGAAGAATATTTTAAAAACATGGATGCTGATATTTTCTGTATTCAGGAAACAAAAATGCAGCCCGGTCAGGCTGATTTTAGTCCTGAAGGATATACTTCATATTTTCACAGTGCAGAAAAAAAAGGATATTCAGGAACTGCAGTTTTTGCAAAGCAGGAGCCGGTTAGTGTGGTTTACGGAATAAACGGAAATCATACAGATGAAGGAAGAGTAATTACATGTGAGTATGATAATTTTTACTTTGTATGCTGCTATGTTCCAAATGCACAGCCGGGATTAAAGCGCATTGATTACAGAATGGAGTTTGAGGATGATATGAGAAATTATCTTTCTGAGCTCGATAAAAAGAAACCGGTTATTTACTGCGGTGATCTTAATGTTGCACATAATGAAATAGACCTGAAAAATCCGAAGTCAAATGTGGGAAATGCAGGATTCTCAAATGAGGAAAGAGGAAAAATGACAGAACTTCTCGGTGCAGGGTTTGCTGATACATTCAGAAGGCTCAATCCTGATCTTGCAGGGGTGTATTCCTGGTGGTCATACCGTTTTAATGCAAGAGCAAACAACGCAGGGTGGCGTATAGATTACTTTATTGTGTCTGAAAGGATAATGGATAAGGTAAAAGCTTCAGAGATACATACAGATATAATGGGAAGTGATCACTGTCCGGTAATGCTTGAGATAGATATTTAAGGAAACACTGATTAAATCACGTCTTCGACTTGACGCACATTCTGCTTGCATATTTTCTGATATGTATTTTATTGTGCAGCTTATACAACCTTCCACGGATTGTCCTTTCCGTTAAAGAAACATTCCGCACCGCGTAGTGAATCTCTTACCATGGTTTCAATTGTCTGTTCGGTATAGAAAGCCATATGATGTGTCATTGTAACATTAGGATAGCTTCTGAGCAGGTAAAGATTTTTCTTGCCAAGAATTTCTTCGCGTCGGTCATAATAAACAAGGTCAAATTCATCTTCAATAACATCAAGTCCGAGAGCACCTATTTTACCGCTTTCAAGAGCATCTATTGCTGCTTCAGTATCAATCAGCGCGCCTCTTGCAGTATTGACAATTATAATTCCGTCCTTCATCATTTTGAACTGTTCTGTGCTTATCATGTGGTATGTGCTTTCATTTGACGGAGCATGAAGTGAGATGATATCAGATTTTGAAAGAACCTCATCAAGTTCAGCATATTCTGCATATGAAGGAAGCTCATTCTGTATTCCCGGATTGTATACGAGAACATTGCATCTGAATCCTTCAAGAAGTCTGATAAGAGCCATACCAATATTGCCTGCACCGATTACGCCAACTGTCATGCCTGAGAGCTGTTTTCCCAAAAGACCCTTGAGTGTGTAGTCCTGACCGTAGAAACGATGTTCAATCGCACGGGCTTTTCTGAGTGACATAAGCATATGCATAAGAGCAAATTCTGCAACTCCTTCAGGACCGTAAGGTGTATTGGCAACGCATATTCCGAGCCTCTTTGCGGCTTCGATGTCAATATGGTCATATCCGATTGTTCTTGTAACAATGTAGCGGATACCGAGCTTATAGTATTCCTCCAGCATTTCGGCTGTAAGCGGAGTAGTAATTATGTTGAGGCACTGACAGCCTTCAGCAAGGTGAATATTGCTCATGTCCGGTGAAAAATTAACGTGTTTTATTTCTATTCCAAGTTTTTCAGCATACTGATCAAAGTATTGTTTTTCATCAAAGTCACGGTAGTTGTAAACGAACATTTTAATTTTTTCCATAGTAAAATCTCCTGTAAATTTTATTTGTGATGAGAGTAAAAAAATCTTTCAGCTTTCACCACTCTAATATTTTAACATTTTACAGCGATAAATTCAAGCTTCCTTCAGAATTTGTAAAGATAACGCATTTGACAATTGAAATTTACTCCGGAGACCAATACTGTTATATCAGATGCAGCATTGAATTTTTTCATCGTATGAAGAACTAATTCTGTAAAAAGACGAAGTATAAAGCTTGACATTCATAGTCAGTTAATGTATAATAGTTATATAAAAATTTCTAAGAAAAGGGTAATCGATATGAACAGAATACAGTCAGTTGAAACAAGAAATCTCAGAAACGCAGAGGGCGGATGCTGTCTCTTATACACATCTCCGAGCCCACGAGACAGGCAGAAATCT
>CAMCOJ010000339.1 GCA_945876405.1 uncultured Ruminococcus sp. | reverse complement strand
AGGCAATATTAATAAAATAATTATAGTGAAAGTCAAATTTATTTTGACGTTCACTGTATATCCTTCGACTTTTCGAAGGATATTTTTTGCAACAGGAGTAAAATGAAATTGGAAAATGTAATAAAAGCTGATATCGCCGTTATCGGCGGAGGCGCTGCAGGAATTTCCGCTGCAATAGAAGCTAAGAAAACTGCACCTGAGCTGAAGGTTGTAATTGCAGAGCGTCTTGACAGAACAGGCAAAAAAATACTTTCAACCGGAAACGGCAGGTGCAATCTTTCAAATAGGAATCTTACAAGAGAGGCATATCATGGCTCTGTCAGCAATGTTATGGATATAATCAGTAAAACACAGAAAACTGAAGATTATTTCAGATCACTGGGGGTATTGTGTGTTGCAGATGAAGCCGGACGTATTTATCCTTACAGCAGAAGTGCAAATTCTGTTCTTTCTGCACTCAGGATGAAATTAAAAACTGAAAATATTCCTGAGATATGCGGCTTTGAAGCTGTGAGTATTGAAAGAAGAAAAAATGGAATAACTGTTCTTTCTGCAGACGGAAGGCAGATAAACTGCAGAAAGTTAATAGCAGCCTGTGGCGGATATGCTTCACCGGCAAACGGTACAGACGGAAAAGCGATAAAAATGTTCAGAGATATGGGTGTAAAAACTGAAAAGATATGTCCGGCAATTGCACCTCTCAGAGTTAGCCAGGAAGAACTGAAGGGGCTTAAGGGAGTACGCGTTCACGGAAGAGTAACAGCTTTTTCGGGAAATACTGTTCTTGCGGAAGAATCCGGTGAAATTCAGTTTACGGAGAACGCTATATCGGGAATATGCGTTTTTAATCTTGCGTGGCTTTTCTCTGAATATGAAGGGAAATTATCCCTGTCAGCAGATTTAATGCCGGAAATGAGTCTGAAGCAAATCGAAAGAATTATTGAAGAAACAGCAGAAAAAAGAGCCTTATTTACCCTTGAGGAACTGCTTAACGGAATATTTGTAAAAAATCTTGCTGTTTATATTGTTAAAAAAGCGGTCAGGCGACCTCTGAATGATTTGATATCAACTCTGACTAAAAATGAAATTTCAGAAATTGCATTCCTTATAAAAAGTATGACCTTCAAGGTAACCGGCTGTTCATCATGGCAGAATGCGCAGGTGACTTCAGGGGGAATTGCAGGAAGTGAAGTGGATGAAAATCTCTGTATGAAAAAATTCTGTGACATTTACCTTGCAGGTGAGATCCTTGATGTGGACGGATTGTGCGGTGGCTATAACCTTGAATGGGCATGGTCATCGGGCATGATGGCTGGAAGATGCAGTGCAAAGGAACTCTGTAAAACTTGACATATACTAAAAAATATGTTAAAATCAAAGTATTATTAT
This sequence comes from uncultured Ruminococcus sp., assembly GCA_945876405.1. Lineage (GTDB taxonomy): Bacteria > Bacillota > Clostridia > Oscillospirales > Ruminococcaceae > HUN007. Next base: position 1,768 of record CAMCOJ010000339.1, on the reverse strand, counting down.
TCGTTAAAAAAGAACAAATATTATGATTTGTATTTTTATATTTGTTTGTTGTGTTTAGCAAGGATATATTGTTTATCATATTAATTGACGTGGGGGGATATTTTCTGTATGGATCCGTTTAAAGGTTTTATACGAACAGAGGGCAGATTACTGAAAGATGAAAACGGCAGGGAATATTTTCTGAAAGGTATGGCATTCGGAAATAATGTCTGGACCAATCCGGCTGAACCGCCATATGATACTCATCATTCGAAGGAGAGTTATCGTGAACTTTCAGAAATGGGATTTAACTCTGTAAGATTCTATCTTAATTACGGTCTGTTTGAAGATGACAGTAACCCTTATACATACAAAGAGTCGGGGTTCAGCTGGATTGATCATAATCTTGAATGGGCAAAAGAAAACGGTATGAGACTTGTACTGAATATGCACTATCCCCAGGGCGGTTATCAGTCACAGGGAGAGGGAACTGAACTCTGGACCTGTGAGGAAAACCAGAAGAGACTATGTTCACTCTGGAAGGCAATCGCAGAAAGATACAAAGATGAACCATGTATAGTGGGTTATGGTTTACTTAATGAACCGGTTGTCCCGTCAGACGATAATGAAAAAGGAAGGATAATGTGGGAGAAACTTCTTGGAAATATGATTTCAGCGGTCAGGGAAGCCGATAAAAACCATATTATTTTTGCAGAGAAGATTCTTACTTTCCAGAATGAACACACACATGAACTTGAATGGAGCCGTTCAGATAACAACTTTGTTATGATTCCTGAATCATATAATATAGTTTACGAATTTCATTTCTATAATCCGTTTACTTTTACTCATCAGGGTTTGTCATGGTCCAATACAAGTGAGTTTAATAAAGTATATCCTAATGAAGAAGACATATTTGCAGACGGTGTAAGCTGGCATGCAGGTGCATTTAACGGTGAACAGTGCGATCCGGATAAAAGGGAATGGCAGTACGTGGAAAGCAGCACGGTTACTGTTACTGATGACAATCAGATTCTAAGCTATGTTTTTCAGGCAAGAGAGCTTGGTGAAGACGGTGCGGTATATGTTGACGATGTGGCGATTACTGAATATGATACTGATGGCAACAGAACAAGGATAATTTACAAAAGTGATTTTGAAGACTCCTGTTCAATGTATTTCTGGGCAAACAATAACATAGGCACAGGTGAATATATAAGTTCAAAGGGCAGGAGGAGCGGCGGAAGCTATCGTGTTTCAGGAACGACAGATGATGCAAGCGGTTCTATAGGATTTTTCAGACCTGTTAAAGACTGCAGCTATAAAGCCAGCGGATACTTCAGAGTCAGAAGATCAAGTGAAGAGGCCACAATACGTCCGCGCGTTGATATATGGAAAGCGGAATCAATATATTTCCTGAATAAGGATTTTCTCAGAAAAGATATATCACATTACGCAAAGTTTTCTGAAAAATACAACGTTCCGGTATACTGCGGCGAATTCGGAACAGGTACCCTCAGTTTTAAAGAGGATAAGGGAGGAGACAGATGGGTTTCTGATGTTATTGATATTTTTAACGAATATAATATAAGCTACAATTATCATACATATCATGAAGAATCATTTGGACTTTATATGAACAGTCCTCTTGAACGTGCTTCAGAAAGAAATGAACTCCTTTATGATGTTCTCTGCAGGAAAAATAAAGAATAGAAAACGCCCCGGATTTGCCGGGGATTTGTTTTATATAAAAAATATGACTGACATATTATAAATTTCAGTTGTATAG
>CAMCOJ010000338.1 GCA_945876405.1 uncultured Ruminococcus sp. | reverse complement strand
TTGCTCTAAGACAAGTTTTTTCATGTGCAGTGGGACTTGTCTGCTGCATTATAAGCAGAATCTGCCCGGATACTGCCTCAGCTATGGGAATATCGATATTTGTTCTTGCTGTTCCGTCACTTGTGTCTCAGATAATTCCGGGAGCTGACTTTATAAATGCAGTTTATTTTATCGGCGGAGCGGGAATATAGTTTTTAGGAGTATCGTTGTGAAAATAGCAGTTTGTGAAGATGAAAAAATATATTCGGATTTATTGAAGAAACGCGTTGAAGAATATTTTTCTGAACATGGAGTGCATACGGAAATATCTGTATTTCAGGACAGCGAACCGCTGATTTCTTCTCTTGCTGAACATACATATGATATCATTTTTCTGGATATTCAGCTTGAAAATTCCGATGGCATGGAAACAGCGGCGGCTATACGTAAGGCTGACAGGAAAACGGCAATAATTTTTGTTACCGGACTTGAAAACCGTGCAGTTGAAGGATATTCCGTTGCAGCCTATGACTATATCGTAAAATCAACATTCGATGACAGAATAGAAAAAGTACTCGACAGATTTCTGAATGAATACAGCCGCGGAACCGTTTCATTGACTATCGGAAATGATGAAACTGTAATTGTTCCTGTAAATGATATTCTGTGGATTGAATCTGACGGAAGAGGTGCGGTTATCGGCACTTCGGACACTCAGTACAGCACTGTCCAGCCGGTAAGCAGAATAATACCGCTCCTTCCGGAAAATATGTTCACGGAAATCTATCTGTCCGTTTTCGTTCAGACTTCGAAAATAGTGAATATCGGAAACGACAGCGTTGAGATAGCCGGCGGTAAAAGTCTGCCTGTCAGCAGAAGAAAACGAAAAAGCGTAATGTCCGCAGTTATGAAATCTGTTCGCGGGGGAGTGTCATGCAGAGCAAAAGATATACACTGATATTTGTTTTAACAGCTGTATTTTTCATAGTGATAAACACAGCTGTCAGTTTTACAGGCTTTAATTCGAACAGATACTTTGAATACGGAAAAAAGGTATACAGCAGAGAGATGATTATTAATGCGGACAGGTACATATCTTCTCTGAAAAGCAGTGAATATGAAAGTGAAATCAACAGACTGCAGGAAGAATACTACAGCCTTAACAGATACATAACAGCTAAAAAAAGACTTTCCGACAGTCAGGAAAAATATCAGTACTACGGACAGATTTCGGAGGAAGAAGCTAAGAATCTTACTGAAAATGATAATATGTCCCTGACTGAAACAGAGTATAAAATTCAGGTAAATGAACTTTGCAGAAGGCAGCTCAGGTATGCAGAGATTTATTCAGATTATCTTGAAAGCGTCAGGACAAATGCAGAAAAAATGAACAGCTCGGCAATTTTTTCTGCTGATTCAAAGAAGAAGATTCTGAACACCGGAGCGGAGTTCTACAAACTTGACAATATTGAAATTCTGCCTTTGTCTGATGAAGAGATAAAGACTGCATTTGATGACAGAATAACCGATATTTTTGCGGTTCTGTCTGTTCTGATATGTTCATTTGTCTTTTCAATGAGAATGAAGTCAGGTACAGATGCAGTGTTAAAACGAACAGGATTTTTCAGATACGCAGTTCTGGTCTGTGCATCAGTATTTATTATGTATGTTCTGAATATTGTCTGTGCTGACTATATTTTTCAGGGAGGACATTTTGACAGGACGGTTCAGTCACTGAGGATTTTTCAGCTCTGCCCTGTAAGGATTTCGCTCGGAGGATTTATACTGTTAAGGACGGCTGTCAAAACTGCAGCCTGTATGACAGTGTATTTTATTTCTGCAGCAGTATTTTCCGCAGAGAAAAGGAAAATATTATTATCGGGGCTGGGTGTATTTGCTGTAACCGAAGCAGTGCGGTATTTTAACGGAAGCAGTATAAACTGCATTTCACTGTGGAAACCGGAAAATATACTCGGACAGTACGGAAATGTGAAAATGTTCGGGGAGTATGTCGGTGCGTATTCGTTTTACCTCCTGTATGCAGCCATTCTGCTTGCCGTATCTGCGTTTCTGGCAGTCCGTTTTATACGTTCATCGGTTATTTCAGCCTCTGAAAGAGCCGAGCAGGAATATTTTGATGAAATAAACAGCAAGTACAATGAATCAAGGTTCATTCGTCACGACATACAGAACCATCTCTCAGCAATAGCAGTACTCCTTGATTCCGGTGACACGGAAGGCGCCCGAAGATATATCGGCGAAGTTTCGGACGAGCTCGAAAGGATAAAACCACCTGTAAAAACAGGTTCCAGCGTACTTGATGCACTCCTCTTCAAAAAATACTCCCTTGCCGGCGAAAAGGGAATAACGATATACACAGAATTTCTGTCCGATTTTTCATCATGCAGATTTTCAGACTACGACCTTTGCGGTATATTCAGCAACATACTTGACAACGCATTTGAAGCCTGCAGGAAACTTGGGGACAACAGAAAGTTTGTAACGCTTTCAGTTAAGGAACAGATGAACATGGTATGCATAATCTGCGAAAATCCGTATTCTGAAATAAAGAAAACTTCAGAAGGCTTTATCACCCTGAAGCCCGACAGATCAACCCACGGCTTAGGTCTGAAACGTATCTCACGAATCGCCGAAAAATACGGCGGAAGTGTTGAGATTGAGACAAAGGATAATATTTTTACTGTTTCTGTGCTTATGATGAAGTGAGGGTATTTCATCAGGCGGAGAAAAGTTCCAATATGGATATTTATCAAAATTCATTCAAGGAATATTCCCAATCCGGAATATTCCTTGATTTTATGTGTATAATATGCTATAATCAGAATATAGAAAGGTGTTGATATCATGGTAAATAGAGATGAGTACCTTGAAAAACTGAAACAGTGGCGTAATGAAAAAATTATAAAGGTTGTAACCGGAATCCGACGCTGCGGGAAGTCAACTTTACTTGAACAGTACAGAAAATATCTTCTGGAAACAAATGTAAATGAAAATCAGATAATTGCGATAAACTTTGAAGACATGGCATATGATGATTTACTGGATTATAAAAAGCTGTACGCCTATCTCTGTGAAAGGCTTTCTTCTGATAAAATGACATATATTTTCCTTGATGAAATACAGAAGGTTGAATGCTTTGAAAAGGTTGTAGACAGTTTGTATA
>CAMCOJ010000337.1 GCA_945876405.1 uncultured Ruminococcus sp. | reverse complement strand
AAAATGACAGTAAGGAAAATGATAAAAATAAACCTCCGGATGAGAAAAAAAGCAGAAAAAAATCAGGAAGCAAAAAGAAGCCTTCACTGCAGACGGAAAATATCGCGGCAGTTATTGATTTTATACGTTCATCTGCTGACAGTATATTCGGAGTTGTGAAAAAAATAAAAATATCTGATCTGTGTGCTGATTTTACAGTTGCCGATGAAGATGCCTGTACATGTGCAGTAAACTTCGGTATAATAAGTGCCGGTGTGTACAATATTTTAGGTTTTACGGCGGCACATTTTAAAACAGATATAGATCACGTGAATATTGGACTGAAATACAATAATAATAAAAGTGTATATAATTTCAGCCTGAAGCTTGAAATGAGTCCGGGGACGGCTGTTCTCGGTGCAGCAGGTGTATTTTTCAGTTACCTTAAAATGCAGCTGGGTAAAACAGGTGAAAAAGAAAAATCAAATAAAAATAATTTATCAAAGGAGTGTACCATGATGGAAAATCATCCAGTAAACGGATTAATGGGAACAGCAATTGAAAAGATCAGGAATATGATTGACGTAAACACAATCATCGGTGATCCTATCTCAACACCGGAGGGAGCAACTATCATTCCGGTTTCAAAGGTATCATTCGGATTTGCGTCAGGTGGTTCTGATCTTCCTTCAAAGCAGCCGAAGAATCTTTTCGGAGGTGCAGCAGGTGCAGGCGTGTCAGTACAGCCGCTGGCATTTATCTGTGTTTCACCGAACGGAGATGTTAAACTTCTCCAGATGTCAGTAAATGCATCAAAGGAAAACGCAATGATCTCAACTCTTCCGGACCTTATCGACAAAATTTCCTCACTTGTAAACGGCGGAGAGAAGAAACCGAAAAAGGGAAAAAAGAATAAAAAGACTGACCTGATTCCTGATGACAGTGATGTTCTTGAAGAAGAGGATTGATTAAGTATAATTTTAAATTTACCTTCATATATTGTATATGGATATATACTTTGTATGGAGGTAATTGGTTTTATGATAAAAAAGCTTTGCAGTATATTTGCTGCGGTTATGCTGGCTATACCGTCTGGAACCTGCTATGCCGAGGAAATCGCTGGAATATCAGCAAAATCTTATGTACTCATGGAGAAAAACACGGGAAAAATTATTTATGAGAAAAACTCTGACACCAAACTCCCCATGGCAAGTACAACAAAGATAATGACCACACTGCTATGTCTCGAGAGCGGTGACCTTGATACCGAATTTACAGTTGACCCTGAAGCTATTAAAACCGAAGGCTCTTCTATGGGACTTACCGAAGGTGATATAGTTTCAAAACGTGATCTGTGTATCGGCATGCTCCTCCCCTCCGGAAATGACGCAGCAAATGCAGCTGCAGTACGTATCGGAGGCAGTATCGAAAATTTCGCTAAACTGATGAACAGCCGCGCTGCGGAAATAGGCATGACAAGAACATATTTTGTCACTCCCTCCGGACTTGAGGCAGAAGGTCACGGTGCTTCATCCCGTGACATGGCTCTCCTTGCACGGGAAGCACTGCGAAATGAAGATTTTACTGAGATATGCTCAAAAAGTACTATGGAACTTTCATTCGGGAATCCGCCTTACAGAAGGTGGCTGAAAAATACCAACAAGCTGCTTAAACAGTGTGATGGAGTGTACGGAGTCAAGACAGGTTTTACCGATGAAGCCGGACGCTGCCTTGTTTCAGCCTGTGAAAGAGAGGGAATTTCCCTCATCTGTGTTACCCTTAATGACCCGAACGATTACCATGACCACGCACTTCTCTATGATACCGGTTTCAAACAGCTTGAGAAGTATACGGTCCCGCCTGAAACATATACTGTTGATGTGGTTGGCGGTGAAAAGGAAACGGTAAATCTCCAGCCTCTCGGTTCGGTTTCCATGGGAATAGTAAAAGGTGAAATTCCGGATATAGAGGTGAAGCTGAGTATTAAACATTTCATGTATGCACCTGTTGAAAAAGGTACATACGCTGGGAAAGCCGAATATTTCACAGATGGAATGCTTATAGGCACCACAGAACTGTACACTGCCGAACAGTGTATGATTAAAATGCCGCCGAAGGATAAAAATATTATCGATAAAATACTGGAGTTATTAAAATGAAAGAAATCAATGAAAATCTGATTAAGACATTTATAAGGAAAAGAACAGCGGATTCACACAAGGGTACATACGGAACGCTGTTAAGCATTACCGGCAGCAGGACAATGCCCGGAGCTGCAATGCTTTCAGGTAAAGCAGCTCTTCGTTCAGGGCTTGGACTTTTGAAACAGTGTGCAGCTGGAATATGCATACCTGCATTTGCCGCAGCATTTCATGAACCGGTATACGTTTCTTTGAAAACAGAGGCGGACGGCTTCTACTCTGCAGACAATGCTGAGCTGCTTTTAAGCCACGCTTCAAAATCAAGTGCAGTGCTTATAGGCTGCGGCCTTGGGCATACTGAAGGTACTTCAGAACTTGTCAGAAGGATACTGAAAAATATTACGTGTCCTGTTGTAATTGATGCTGATGCTCTTAACTGCATAGCTGAGGCTCCGGAGATTTTAAATGAGATAAAGTCAGAAACAATTATCACACCTCATCCGGCTGAAGCGGCAAGGCTTCTTGGTGTTGGGACGGCTGAGATTCAGAGTGACAGGTACGGGGCAGTTCAGGAATTTATCAGGCGTTTTCCGGGGACAGTTACAGTACTTAAGGGAGCGGGGACACTTGTGGGGCATGGTGAAGATGTATTTATAAACCGGACAGGGAATCCGGGAATGAGTACGGGTGGCAGCGGAGATGTTCTTGCCGGTATTGCAGGGGCATTTGCGGCGCAGGGGATTGATATGCAGAAGGCTGCACTGCTCGCTGTGTGGATTCACGGGAGTGCGGGGGACAGAGCGGCAGAGAGGCTTTCTGTGCACAGTATGCTGCCGGAGGATATGATTGATGAGCTGGCGGGTGTATTTAAGGGGATAGAAAGGACGTTAAAATAAAAAAATAACTGTAATGGAGTTGTTGTTATGAAACGTTTTTTTACTGCGATGGTTTTATCTGCTGCATTTCTGCTGACATCGTGTGCAAGTAAGGCGACGATGGCTGTCTCTTATACACATCTGACGCTGCCGACGATACTCCTTGTGTA
>CAMCOJ010000336.1 GCA_945876405.1 uncultured Ruminococcus sp. | reverse complement strand
TTGTTTCATATAAAAAAATAATTTTCAGCCTCCAATAAGTGTTTGTTTATATTGCAGTAAAATCATCTTATTTCTATATATATTTCATACAATTCGATTGTTTTTTGATAAAATTCTATTGACAAATCCTAATATCTATGGTATACTAACATCATTGAAGGAAATGAAACGTTTGACTAACGGCAAAGCTGCTGAAAGGCAGTGACGCAAAACTAGAGGGGCTAAACTGAACATCATCTTACCAATAAGTCTCTTCAACGTTCAGCATTTGTCAGCCAGTTGCCTGCTTTCGTAACTGTTGTTTTACTGGATGAGCCGGTGTAAAAAAACGGCAGACTTTAAGACAGTTTAACTATTCAGTCCGCATTGTTTTAAAGAAGTTTTGAGCTCGACTTTTTACGGAAGTTTACGGTTTATTTCTTCTCCGGACGTTATGTCGCGGATGTTTCGGATTCCTTTATTCCACGATGACGGAGGTCATCAAAAACATTCTTTCACATACAACCTTTCTTAAAATCAAAAACAAATTTTCCAAAACCTTAATGAAAAAACCAAAAACATTCTTCAAAAAAAATTCTTAATTCTAAAATTTTAATTTCTAATTTTCACTTTCAGGAGATTGCTGATTAAATCGTACAGCCTTTCAGGATTGATTTAGTCAGCAATTTCTTTTTATCACACTTCATTGACTTTTTTTATCATCTGTGATAGAATTAATACAGATTTATCACAAAAAGGAGTTGAACAAACTTTGCTTCTTCCACAAAAGCTAAATCCTGCATTCAAAGATTATATCTGGGGCGGAACAAAATTAAAAGAGCAGTTCAGCAAATCCTGTAGTTTTGAAAAAATAGCAGAAAGCTGGGAGCTCTCCTGTCACGAAGACGGACCTTCAGTTATCGCCGGAAGTAATCAGACTCTTACAGAATATATAAAAGAGAACGGTAAAGAGATTCTGGGAACCAACTGTTCTCGTTTTGACAGCTTTCCTGTTCTTATCAAACTTATCGATGCAAGCGACGATCTTTCAGTTCAGGTACACCCTGATAACCGCTACGCCCTTGAACACGAAGGTGAATACGGCAAAACAGAGATGTGGTATATTGTCGACTGTGAAGAAGGAGCATCTCTTATTTACGGTCTCAGTTCAAACATTACGAAAGAGGAGTTTTCGGAGAGCATAAAAAACAATACGCTGCTGGATAAAGTTAAAAAAGTTCCGGTAAAAAAAGGTGATGTCTTTTTTATTAAATCAGGAACTCTTCATGCTATTGGAAAAGGCATCGTTATTGCAGAGATTCAGCAGAATTCAAACACAACTTATCGTATATACGACTACGGAAGAAAAGATAAAAACGGAAACGAAAGAGAACTTCACATAGACAAAGCATGCGAAGTAACAGATTTATGTCCGGCTGAACCCTGTCCCTGTAACGAGCCGTGTATCTCTGAGGGCCATTCATCACGTCTGCTCTCGTCCTGTGAATATTTCACTGTACATCTTGTGGATATTACAGAAAAGGCAGTCTTTGATACAGACCGTACATCATTTGAGCATCTGCTCATTATTGAAGGAAGAGGTACTCTCGAAAGTCAGAATTACCATACTGACCTTAAAAAAGGCGACAGCCTGTTTATTCCTGCGGGTTATGGCAGATTTACCGTCAAAGGTAACTGCCTTATTATAAAAACACGAATTGACTAATTATTTATGGAGGATTTTATCAATGAAGTACTATGTAGGCATTGACCTTGGCGGAACAAATATTTCTGCCGGTGTAGTAAATGAAAACTACGAAATTATTGCAAAGGCATCAACAAAGACAAACTGTCCGCGTCCTGCTTCAGAAATTGCAGAGGATATGGCAAAGACAGCTATAGAAGCTGTTAAAAAGGCTTCTCTCTCTATGGATCAGATTGAATGGATTGGTATCGGAACTCCTGGTATTGCAGACAATGCAAAAGGAACTATCGTATACTCAAACAATCTTGGTTTTGACAATGTTCCGATGGCCGAATATATTCACAAGTATATCGACAAGCCGGTTTACATCGAAAACGACGCAAATGCCGCTGCATACGGTGAATTTGTTGCCGGTGCTGCAAAGAATTCCAGAAATGCAGTCTGCATAACACTTGGAACAGGTGTTGGCGGCGGTATAATTATCGATGGCAAGATTTACTCAGGTTCAAATATGGCAGGTGCAGAACTCGGACACACTGTTCTTGAACTCAACGGACCACAGTGCACATGCGGAAGAAAGGGCTGCTTTGAAGTTTATTCATCAGCTACTGGTCTCATCAGAATGTCAAAGGAAGCAATGGACGCTGACAAGAACAGCATAATGTGGAAGCTGGCTGCCGAAAAGAACGGCAAGGTTACCGCAAGAACATCATTTGACGCTATGCGTGCAGGTGACAAATCCGCAAAGGAAGTTGTTGACAAATACATAACTTACCTTGCAGCAGGTATCACCAATATCATTAACATATTCCAGCCTGATGTGCTCTGTATCGGTGGTGGTGTATGTAACGAAGGCGATCCTCTTCTTCTCCCTGTAAAGGAAATCGTTAAAAAAGAAGTTTACACAAGAACACTTGCAAAGAACACCGAAATAGTCATTGCAAAACTCGGTAACGATGCAGGAATTATAGGTGCTGCATTCCTCGGAAATGCTGTAAGTAAATAAAAAACTTTATGCTGCTGAGAAATCTCAGCAGCATTTTCAGTAAAAAAACAAATCCTTCGCAAAACTGCGAAGGATTTGTTTTTTATATCAGAAATTTATTTTCCTCTTCTCTGATTTTTTAACTCATTTGGATTAAATCCTCTGGAAATAAGGTCTTTTTTGAACTTAGCATCAATCTTTGCAAGCTGTTTTGCTTCTCTTGCTGATATAGGACGCTTTGGAGCATTCTGAGCAGTATTAACCGGAGGAGCTGAATGAAGAACCTTGCTTGACGATGGTACATAAGTAACAAAGTCAGGAACAATCTCTTCCTTTTCAGGCATTTGATTCTCTGGTAAAGCTACCTCAGCACCAAGCTGACGAAGTGCTTCTTCTATTGAATCAGCAGTACCACCCTTATCTGCAAAGACAGGTGACGGAGCAGGAGCACTATGCTGCTGCGCACCTGTCTCTTATACACATCTGACGCTGCCGACGATACTCCTTGT
>CAMCOJ010000335.1 GCA_945876405.1 uncultured Ruminococcus sp. | reverse complement strand
AATTATAGTTGTAAAAAATAACAAATATATACAAAAGAAAGGAAAACAATATGCTTGAAACAAAAGAACTTTTCAAGAAGTACAGACCGAAGAAAGGAAAAGAGGTCACTGCAATTGACCACATTTCCGTAAGGTTTCCGGAAAAGGGAATGGTATTTCTCCTTGGAAAATCGGGCAGCGGAAAGTCAACACTTCTGAATCTTCTGGGAGGACTTGACAGTTATGACGAAGGAGAGATAATAATCAAGGGTATTTCATCCCGCGACTTCAGTCAGCAGAGGTTTGACAGCTACAGAAATACCTATGTCGGATTTATCTTTCAGGAGTACAATGTACTTGAGGAATTTAACGTGGGAGCGAATATTGCACTGGCACTTGAGCTTCAGGGAAAGAAGGCCTCTGATGAGGAGATAAACAGAATTCTCCATGAAGTTGACCTTGACGGATTCGGCGACAGAAATCCTAACGAGCTGTCAGGCGGTCAGAAACAGAGGGTGGCGATAGCCCGTGCGCTTGTAAAAAATCCCGAGATAATTATGGCCGATGAACCTACCGGAGCACTGGACTCAAATACCGGAAAGCAGGTATTTGAAACCCTGAAAAAACTTTCCGCTGACAAACTTGTTATAGTGGTGTCACACGACCGTGAATATGCAGAAAAATATGCCGATCGAATCATTGAACTTTCAGACGGAAAGGTAATCAGAGATGTTGAAACGGTAAGTGACGGTGAAAGCACATCTGATTCCATGACCTTCAGAGAAGATACGGTTGAAATACCTCAGGGATACAGACTTACTGAAGAGGATGCCATAAGAATCAGGGAGTACATAAATAAAATATCCGGCAGCCTGAAAGTAACACTTCCTGAGGAAAAGACAAGGTTTAAGGATACAGATGAATCGGTAATACCTGTACAGGACGGCTCGCAGTTCAAACTGATAAAATCAGTTCTTCCGATGAAATCTGCTTTTAAAATAGGCACAAGCAGTCTGAAACACAAAAAATTCAGACTGGCAATGACGATATTTCTTTCCGTTATTGCATTTACGCTCTTTGCTCTGGTTGATACTTTCAGTTCGTACAATCATATCCGCACCTGTGTTGACTCGCTGAAAGATTCTGATATAAAGTATATTTCACTGAGTAAAAAGGAAAAACGTGGCGAAGGACTGGATGAATGGTGGGCAAATCTGAGTTCAGGAATTAAGGAAGAAGACCTTGAAACAATAACGAATGAAACTGGTATCCCTGTTACAGGATTATTCCGTTCACGTATCAAAGAACTTTCTTTTTACAATAATACAGGTTCTTTTGATGAATCTGAAGAGGAAATCAGTATGGAAACCTGTCTGCACCGTTTCTGCGGATTTGCTGAGATCTCTGAGGATATACTTGAGGAAATGGGATACAGCATATATGCCGGAAGAATACCGGATCCGAATAAGAAGGAAATAGCAATAAGCTGTATGGCCGCTGAAACTTTTATAAAAGCGGGTTATGTTCAGGCAAATCCTGAGAATAATTCAGAACAGCAATTCATAAAAAACGGCAGCTTCGATGATGAAAATGAGGGGCAGAAAACAGAACGAAAAAAGAAACCGGAAAAATTTTCTGATCCTATGTACATGGTGGGAAAAACCCTTCTCCTTGACAATGAGCTTTACACAGTTTCAGCAGTTATAGATACAGGATTTGATTTTTCAAGATATGAACTTATGAATACTCCGGATGATAAACTTTCCACGGCCGAGAATGTTCTGAGATACATTCTCTCATGTGAGTATGACTACGCAGTAAACTGCAGTCTGACAGGTGCTGCGATGGTCGGAAAAGGCGCAGTAAAGGAGATGGCATCAGAAGAACCTGTACTGTATGATTCAGACAGAGGACATTTTTCATATATGGCATACAGCTCCGGCAATGATTCGGGACTGGATATCTGGTCTTCGTACTATGCAAAACTTTCGGATATCCCGCAGGAAGATATAATCTGGGCTGATGCTCCAGTTGAAAGTCTTAGTGAAAATGAGATTATTGTTTCACTTGAAACAATTAACGCATATTCAGGTATGAAATCTGTTAGCTTTTTACCTGAGGACGATGAAATAAAAAAAGAAGATCTTGACAGACTTCTTGAGTATGTGTCTGAACTTGATAATTCCGAAGGCAGATATTATGTATACGGTGAACCGGAAGACCATAAGACAGAAGATGTCCGTATAGTAGGATGTTTAACATCTGACAGTGTATATTCAAGTATTGGTTCCATGATAATAGCGGACAGTATTCTTGATATGATCGGTGAAAAACCACAGGGTATCTATGACTGTGCAATAGGACCTATGCCTGAGGACAGAAACGGAATGGAAAATGTAGTAAGGTACTGCAATAAGGAAGGCGATGATATTACTGAAAAGTATTCGATGAACAATGCTGTTGTATACGAACTTGATACATTTAATTCCATAATTAAAACAGCCTCAAAGATATTTTTCTGGATAGGACTTTTCTTTGCGGTATTTGCCTCAATCCTTATGGCTAACTTCATTTCGGTAAGTATCAGCTACAAGAAGCAGGAAATCGGAATACTCCGTGCCATAGGTTCAAGGTCAAATGACGTATTCAGAATTTTCTTCTCGGAAAGCTTTGTTATTTCTGTAATAGAATTTGTTCTGACATCTGTGCTTTGTTTGGTGGTTGTTATGATTATAAATAATGTACTCAGAAGCCAGATCGGAATACTTATTACTATTCTTCACTTTGGCATAAGACAGGTGATTCTGACACTCGTTATCAGTGTGGCTGTTGCAGCACTCGCAAGCTTCTTCCCGGTAAAGAAGACCGCTTCAAAGAAACCTATTGATGCGATAAGAAACAGGTAATGATTAATAAAAATATTGATTTGTGTGGTTTCATAGTTGATAATGCAAATGATATAAATAAGGATGCAGGAAAAATGACATATAAGTATGTCGGAAATCCTGCATCCTTATTTTTAAACAGTATAGTACAATATCACACAATCATCCCTGTCCGGTCAGAACATTCTTTCCTTCAAAAGCGAATCCGTATTTAACGATGTTTTCCTCTGGTATGCCAGGGTCGGTGAGATATTGCTGTAGTTAAGAGTGAGTGGATTACGAAATCTTATTTAGCTGATATATTCGGCTCTTATTGTT
>CAMCOJ010000334.1 GCA_945876405.1 uncultured Ruminococcus sp. | reverse complement strand
GATTTCTGCCTGTCTCGTGGGCTCGGAGATGTGTATAAGAGACAGGGATTTGTAAAAAATATCGGTTATGGTTGTCCGTTATAATTACAGAATTCTGATAAAACACATATTTCCCGAATCGCTTTTTTGACTATCTTATAGAAAATCAATATATTTTTCTTGTTCTCTGTTGACAAAGTAGTGATAATATACTATAATAACAGTATATTATTAAAAGAGGTGGAAATGACTAATGGGAAAAATCAAGATTATTACTATCGGGAGAGAATATGCCAGCGGAGGAAGAGCCGTTGGTAAACTGATATCAGAGAAACTCGGAATTCCTTTTTACAATAAGGAAATTCTTCATATGGCTGCAGAAAATCTGAATATGTCCGCAGAAGATGTTAAGTATGCAGATGAAACGGCGGCAAACAGCCTGCTTTACAGCATGTCGCTTATGAGTAATTTAAGCATGGGTACAACACTTCCTATAAACGACAGAATATATATAGAAGAGCGGGAAGTGATAAAAAAACTTGCACAGCAGGGACCTTGTGTTATAGTGGGCAGATGTGCAGACAGCATACTGAGGGATATACGTGACGATGTTCTCAATGTGTTTATCTACGCAGATTCTGAATCGCGTGCAAAGAGAGCTGTCGAAGAATACGGTGAATCACCGGAGAGTGTTTACCAGAGTCTCAGAAAACATGACAAGAAGCGCTCCACTTACTATAACCTCAATACAGGCCAGAAATGGGGTGCAAAGGACAACTATGATCTGTGCCTTAACAGTGCCAAAATCGGCATAGAGATGTGTGCTGACTCAATAATACACATGGCATCAAACATGTGATTAATTCTGATTCTGACTAAAATATAATAAATGAAAAATCCGGAGCCGCGGTTTATCTGCGGTTCCGGATTTTTTCATTTATAATTATGACTTTGCTTTTGACTTTGCACGCATCTGATTTGAGAGAATTCTCTTTCTGATACGGATGTTATCTGGTGTTATCTCGAGGAGCTCGTCATCAGCAAGGAATTCAAGGCTTTCTTCAAGACTTAACTTTCTTGGCGGAATAAGTCTGAGTGCATCATCGCTTCCGCTTGCACGTGTGTTTGAAAGATGTTTTTTCTTACATACGTTTACAACGAGGTCTTCTGACTTAGGTGATACACCAACAATCATTCCTTCGTATACCGGTGTGCCTGCACCAATGAAGAGAGAGCCTCTTTCCTGTGCATTGTAAAGACCGTATGTTACAGCTTCACCTGTTTCGAATGAAACGAGAGAACCTGTTTTTCTTCTTGGAATATCGCCCTTATATGGTTCGTATCCGTTGAATACACTGCTCATGATTCCTTCACCCTTGGTGTCTGTAAGGAATTCGCTCTTGTAGCCGAAGAGACCGCGTGCAGGAACTGAGAATTCAAGACGCATTCTGCTTCCCTGCGGATGCATAGTGAGCATCTCTGCTTTTCTTGTACCCATCTTTTCCATTACTGAGCCAACACAGTCTTCAGGTACGTCAACCACAAGAAGTTCCATCGGTTCGCATTTTTCACCGTCTATTTCCTTGTAGAGAACTCTTGGAGTTGAAACGGAGAGTTCATATCCCTCACGGCGCATATTTTCAATGAGGATTGAGAGGTGCATTTCACCACGGCCGCATACTGAGAATGAGTCTGAGTTTTCTGTTTCCGTGACTCTGAGTGAAACATCTTTGAGGAGTTCCTTGAAGAGTCTGTCACGAAGCTGGCGTGATGTTACAAACTTGCCTTCTCTTCCGGCAAACGGGCTGTCGTTTACTGAAAATGTCATCTCTACGGTAGGTTCACTAATCTTTGCAACAGGGAGGGCTTTGAATTCTGACTGAGCATCACATACTGTATCACCGATAGTGATATTTTCAATACCACTTATCCATACGATATCACCTACAGTAGCTTCCTGTACAGGAACTCTCTGAAGTTCCTGAATCTGGAGAACACTTACAACCTTTGCATTGTAAGGTTTCTTGGAATCAAAATAGTCGCCAACGGTAACGTTCTGTCCAACCTTTACAGAACCGCTCTGAATACGTCCGATACCGATACGTCCTACATAGTCGTTGTAGTCGATTGAGGAAACGAGCATCTGGAGAGGTGCGGTTTCATCGCCTTCAGGAGCTGAGATATAGTTAATGATAGTGTCAAAAAGCGGAGTGAGATCTTTGCCTGGTTCATACTGGCTGAGCGAAGCTGTACCGCTTCTTCCTGAGCAGAAGAGGACAGGACTTTCGAGCTGCTCATCGCTGGCATCGAGATCAAGGAGAAGTTCGAGAACTTCATCGCCGATTTCGTCAAGTCTTGCATCAGGCTTGTCTATCTTGTTTACAACAATGATAATCTTGTGCCCCATTTCAAGAGCCTTTGAGAGCACGAAACGTGTCTGAGGCATAGGACCTTCTGCTGCGTCAACAAGAAGCAGGACACCGTCTACCATGTTGAGTACACGTTCAACCTCACCACCGAAGTCAGCATGTCCCGGAGTATCTATGATATTAATCTTTGTTCCGTTATAGCAGACTGATGTGTTTTTTGCAAGGATAGTGATTCCTCGTTCTTTTTCAAGATCGTTGCTGTCCATTACTCTTTCCGCAACAGACTGGTTTTCTCTGAATGCTCCGCCCTGCTTGAGCATTTCATCAACGAGAGTTGTCTTGCCGTGGTCAACGTGGGCAATGATAGCGATATTTCTTAAGTCGTTTCTTACCATAAATAAATCCTCCTGAAATAATGGCGATTTGGTATACCTGACTAAAAAACTTTTTGTTTCTTAGTGAAAGTTGCTATAAAATTATTCCTGTTTTAAAAACTAATGATTATAATGCTAAAAAATTTGTGCATAAAAAATTTCCTGCATAAAAATGCAGGAAATGACTGGTGGAAGAGGATGGATTCGAACCATCGAAGCTGAAAGCAACAGATTTACAGTCTGCCCCCTTTGGCCACTCGGGAACTCTTCCATATTTAGTTGAAGCTGGTGAACGGACTTGAACCCCTGACCTGCTGATTACAAATCAGCTGCTCTACCAACTGAGCTACACCAGCACAGTAGTCAAAGATCATACAAACAAACGAAGCTGGTGAACGGACTTGAACCCCTGACCTGCTGATTACAAATCAGCTGCTCTACCAACTGAGCTACACCAGCA
>CAMCOJ010000333.1 GCA_945876405.1 uncultured Ruminococcus sp. | reverse complement strand
ATTTCTGCCTGTCTCGTGGGCTCGGAGATGTGTATAAGAGACAGGTATATGATGGAGCAAAAGGCTCTTTTGTTTGGTGATACTGAAATTGCTGAGAAGATCATGCGAGAAACAGACCCAATGACAATAAAGACTCTTGGCAAGGCAGCAACCGGCTTCAATGAAAAAGTATGGAACGGCAATAAGCAGATCGTTATGTTTCGAGGACTTATGGCTAAGTTTACACAGAATGTTGAGCTTAGAGAGAAACTCATTTCTACCGGTAATGCCGTTCTTGTTGAAGCATTACCTAAAGATAGAGTGTGGGGCATTGCTCTTTCTGCAGGTGATCCCGATTCACTTGATATGAACAAGTGGAAGGGTGAAAATCTGCTTGGATTTGCACTTATGGCGGTTAGGGCTGAGTTGAAATGAGCAATTTGTATAAACTACTTGATTCCGAGGGGAAAGAATAGCCGAAGCTTCAAATCCATGTGATATAAATATAGTTCACAAGTACAAATGGGAAACTATGACATTTAACGTTTTTGAGATGGGGACTGAAGAAGCAGTTAAAAATGCATTTCGTATTTTAAGCAATGGCGGAGTGATTATTGCGCCTATCCACGAGCTGCCATGGAGTAAATGCTGTGCGACAGTTATTGATAAATTTGGTGTGTGTTGGTGGATTTCAATCTAACAAATTCCAATTTACCGGGCAAATAAACTAATTTTTAAAATGTGATTTGTATAACGCAAAGGAAGAAACAAATGAGTAATGATAATTTAAAAAATGTGAAAACGTTACATAAAAAGGTTTTCAACCGGAGGAACAGTAATGAAAGTAATAAATTATTTTTTTAGCGAACGCCGGGAACACTGGCTTGCCGAGATAGGAAAGTCCGATTGGAGTGCAGGACAATTCTTGTATAACCTGTTGCAGGACGGAAAACTACAAGACTTTATAGGTGAAAATGCAATGGTTATGCTTCTTGTAAATGACGATGAATTGTTGTCCTTTTGCACATTTGCAGAGAAAGATGATATTCAGCCTACCGAGCTGACACCATGGATAGGCTTTGTTTATACTTTTCCGCAGTATAGGGGGCATCATTATGCGGAAAAGCTGTTCTCGGAAATCAAAAGAATTGCAATTGCCAATAATGTGCGTCAGGCATATATCTCAACAGATCATATGGGTTTATATGAAAAATACGGCTGTGAATTTTACCGTATGATGAATGATATAAACGGAGAACCGTCACGGGTATATATCATGCGTTTTGAATAGATGCCACACTAAAACTATGTTCACAAAACACAAAGAGGAGATAATTTATGAAAAAGAAATACTTACAAAAACTAATGATAATTGCTGTGCCAATAATGCTAAGCAATATCATTTCACAGTTACAGATGATAATCGACAGGATGTTTTTAGGACAGATGAACACGCTCTATATGAGCGCATTGGGAAATGTTTCCGCACCAATGTGGACAACAATGTCCTTCTGCTTCACCATAGTAATGGGAGCGTCCATTCTTATAAGCCAGAGCGTGGGCGCAGGCGATGAGGAAAGGTCGGAAACCTATGCGGCTTCAATGATAAAGTGGAACAATATCCTGCCCATACTGCTTTTTCTTTTCTGGCTGTTTGGCGGTGAGCTTGTGCTTCGTATGATGGGCGTTTCCGAGAACATTATGCCAATGTGTCTGGGGTATATGAGGTTTTTCGCCCCGACATTTCTTGTTGTGGGCATAGAAAGCTCCTTTTCGGTAATAATGCAGACCTCCAACTACACAAAACCCCTTGTGATGTACGGAGTTATTCGTGCAGGACTTAATATACTGCTTGACTGGCTGCTTATTTTCGGTAGATTTGGCTTTCCGCAGCT
The DNA here is from genome assembly GCA_945876405.1 of uncultured Ruminococcus sp. Lineage (GTDB taxonomy): Bacteria > Bacillota > Clostridia > Oscillospirales > Ruminococcaceae > HUN007. The sequence goes on along the minus strand of CAMCOJ010000333.1, from coordinate 1,326 downwards.
TGGTATCGAGGGTGCGGCGATCGCAACAACTATTGCGGAATTTGGCGGCTGCCTGTTTGTATTTGCAGTAGTAAGAAAAAAGCCCCTTAAAACAAAGCCTGAGCTGAAAAGTGTGCTGACTGCTCCCATAAAACCTTTTTTATCGTCAATAAGGCTCGGAATAAACGCAGGACTTGAGGATCTTGCGTGGAATTTAGGAAACCTTGTTATCATAAGGATACTCAACTCCATTGATGTGACGGCGGCAGGAATTTATTCTATCGTTTTCAGCGTTGAGGTTGTGGCAGTTGTTATTATCGGAGCGATTGGAAACGGAACAATGACACTTTCGGGCGAAGCAAAGGGCAGCGGTGATATAAAACAGTTTTCGGGTGTGTGTAAAATAGCCTACATACTCTGTGCAGGCACAGCAACTCTGTTTCTGATAATTTGCCTTATCTTCCCCGAGAATATCCTCTCGCTTTTTACAAAGGAAGAGAGCATAATCACAGGCTGCGGAATTTATCTTATGCTCGTTTGCCTTAATCTTTACGGAAAATCCGGAAATATCATTATCGGCAGCGGCATAAGAGGAAGTGGAAACACTCGCTGGATGTTCTTCACGCAGATATTCGGCACGTTTTTTGTGGTAGGCTGTGCTTGCCTGTTTGTGTATGGACTTGGCTTCGGGATAACAGGCGTATTCCTTGCTGTAATAGTTGATGAAGCCGTCCGTGCGGTGATAAATCTTTTCAAGCTCAGAAGGATAATGCGTGAATGGGATAAAAAGGCGGAAGATACAGAAAGTGATGGGTTAACATGAAAATAGTATTGATACACGGTCAGGAACATAAAGGCAGTACCTGGAATGTGGCTAATATACTTCTGAATAATATATCCTGCGATAAAGAGGTGGAGGAATTTTTCCTGCCGAGAGATCTCGATCATTTTTGCCTCGGATGTTACAGGTGCATTGAGGGCAGAGAAAAGTGTCCATATTGGGAGGAAAAGAAAAGGATCGATGATGCGATACTGAAAGCCGATCTTCTTATATTTACAACTCCGACCTACCGCAAAGGGCTGCGGATATCAGTGGATAACAGAGAACGGAGAGCCTGTTATCTCTGTCACAAATGTAAGCGACAGCAGCTTTACCGCAGTTACGAAGTTTGATAACTTCGGTAGTGAATGTGAAATGCAGATTGACATTGTTTTTGCAGACGACTTTTGGAAGATAGCTTCCATATCTTATGACGGAATGACGTTCTGATATTATTCAAAGAGCAGAGTAATTCCTCAAAAAATACAGTAAGGCGTACATCATACCATGAAGTGCCCCCTGTCAAG
>CAMCOJ010000332.1 GCA_945876405.1 uncultured Ruminococcus sp. | reverse complement strand
TAATAAAATAATTATAGTGAAAGTCAAATTTATTTTGACGTTCACTATAATATATGTTATTTTTCCTGTTCAGGATACATGGTTTTATTTTTTATTTATCAGGTGCAAGTGTAGATATCTCGTCTGTTTCCGATTTCAAGTATAAGGATAATTACTTTACTGTCCTGTATTTCGGCAATAAGCCTGTAATCTCCGATACGATACCGCCACTGTCCTGAACGGTTCGAGGTAAGACCTTTTCCATGCTGCCTTGGATTTTCACAATTCTGAAGATTTTTCAATAACCATGATGTAATCAGTTTAGCAGTAGCTTTATCAAGTTTAGAGAGCTGCTTCTTTGCCTTATCCGTAAATTCAACTGTATATTTCATCAGGACAGCTCTAACTCCTTCATCACATCTTCAAGGCTATAGGTAACAGGATTGGCTCTGTATTCCTCCATGGCTTTTTCATATGCCTTTAAGTCGAACTCGTCTTCAATACGTTCAAGTACAGATTTTCTAAGTAATTCGGATACGGATATACCGTTCATTTCAGCATAAGCTTTTATTAGCTGAGAGTCTGAATCATTAAGTCTAAGCGATACTGTCATATTAAACACTCCCTTCCGTAATACATTGTATTACATTTTTTCAGTTTTGTCAATGGGGATTTTTCTGTTCTGCATAATATACTGTACAAAATCGGGGCGAAAGAAATGATATTCCAAATGATTTGAAGAACAGGATTATTTCAAGAATCCGTTAACAAAACTTATTGATATAAAACATGAAATGTGGTATAATCAATATATCAATCAAACGGTATAGAAAGGACAAAATGTCACGATGCAAAGGATGAGCACATCTGATTTTTACTACGATCTCCCTGAGGAACTTATCGCACAGACACCGGTTGAACCGCGCAATCATTCACGTATGATGGTTCTGTCAAGGGAAAATGATACTATAGAACACAAACATTTTTATAACCTTACCGACTATCTGAAGGAAGGAGATCTTCTCGTGCTTAATGACTCACGGGTTCTCCCGGCACGTCTTTACGGCGAAAAGATCGGCACAGGTTCAGCAATCGAATTTCTCCTGCTTGAACAGAAAGGCGATAAAAAATGGGAAATTATCTGCCGCCCGGGTAAGAAAGCCAGAGAAGGCGCAGAGTTCACATTCGGCAGCGGAAGGCTCAGAGCAAAGGTTCTCGAAGTTAAGGAAGACGGAAACCGTGTGGTTCAGTTCGAATGCGAGGGAAATATCTTCACTGCACTGGAGGAAGTTGGACAGATGCCGCTGCCTCCGTACATAACCGCAAAGCTTGAGGACAAGGAAAGATATCAGACTGTCTACTCAAGAGAGCTCGGTTCAGCAGCCGCTCCGACAGCAGGACTTCACTTCACACCAGAGATGCTGGAAGAGATAAAGTCAAAGGGTGTTAATATCGCATACGTTACTCTGCACGTCGGACTGGGAACATTCAGACCTGTTAAGGTTGATAACGTACTTGAACACAAGATGCACTCAGAGCACTATCACCTCCCCGCTGAAACCGCAGAGCTGATAAACAGAACAAAGGCTGCGGGCGGCAGGGTTATTTCGGTAGGTACAACCTCATGCAGAACAGTTGAAAGCGTTGCCTCATTCAACAACGGCGAGATAAAGGAAGCTGACGGATATACCGATATTTTCATTTATCCGGGGTATGAGTTCAAGGTTCTTGACGGACTTGTAACAAACTTTCACCTGCCTGAAAGTACGCTGATTATGCTTGTTTCCGCATTTTACGGATTTGACAAAACCATGGCCGCATACAAAAAAGCCGTTGAAGAAAGATACAGATTCTTCAGTTTCGGCGATGCGATGCTGATTCTATAATTTTTTTTTGAAAAGGAATTTTTTATGTACACACTTATAAAAAAGAACGGAAAAGCAAGAAGAGGACAGTTTGAGACAGTTCATGGAACATTCCAGACACCGTGCTTTATGAACGTGGGAACTTCCGCAGCCATCAAAGGCGGCATCTCATCAGTTGACCTGAAAAATGAACTTAAGTGTCAGGTTGAACTCTGCAACACCTATCACCTTCATGTAAGACCCGGCGACCGGATTATCAGGGAAATGGGCGGTCTCCACAAATTTATGAACTGGGACAGACCTATACTTACTGACAGCGGCGGATTTCAGGTATTCTCCCTTGCAAAACTCCGCAAAATAAAAGAAGAGGGCGTTTACTTCAACTCCCACGTTGACGGCCGTAAAATCTTCATGGGACCTGAGGAGAGCATGCAGATTCAGTCAAACCTCGGCTCCACCATCGCCATGGCATTTGATGAATGTGTTGAAAATCCTGCCGCATACGAATATTCAAAGCAGTCCTGCGAAAGAACAACAAGATGGCTGAAACGCTGCAAAGCTGAAATGGACCGTCTTAACAGCCTCCCTGATACAATAAACCCGCATCAGATGCTTTTCGGTATTAATCAGGGATGTACTTTCGCCGACCTCAGAGTAAATCACATGAAAGAAATCGCCGAACTCGACCTTGACGGTTATGCAATCGGCGGGCTTGCAGTCGGCGAGAGCACAGAGGACATGTACCGGATTATAGATGCCGTTGAACCGCATATGCCGGTAAACAAACCGCGTTATCTCATGGGAGTCGGCACCCCTTCCAATATCATAGAAGCCGTTGCAAGAGGCGTCGATATGTTCGACTGTGTTATGCCAAGCAGAAACGCCCGGCACGCAACAGTATTTACCTGGAGCGGCATTATGCACATCACAAACAAGGCATATGAAACAGACTCGCGGCCTGTCGATGAAAACTGCGACTGCCCGTGCTGCCGCAACTTCTCCAGAGCCTACGTCCGCCACCTCTTCAAATCCGGTGAACAGCTCGGCGGCCGCCTGGCTGTAATGCACAACCTCTACTTCTACAACACCCTCACCGAAAAAATCCGCGAATCCATCGAAAATGACACCTTCGATGACTTCAGAGCAAAATATTCCGAACTCCTTGCCAAAAGAATATAGCTGCGAAGGAACATGCTGGCGAAGGTGCAGGCGACCGAAGGGAGTGCAGAGCTCGACCGCAAAGCCATGCAAAAAAGGGAGTTACATAAACTTACATCTTGTTTACTAACAAAAATCAAAGCCATTCTGAACATCTAAATTCAGAATGGCTTTTTATAGTGAAAGTCAAAATAAATTTGACTTTCACTATAATTATTTTATTTATA
>CAMCOJ010000331.1 GCA_945876405.1 uncultured Ruminococcus sp. | reverse complement strand
GCTGCCACTATTATGCTTATTCTTCTCTTTGTCTTTCTTACAACACTCACTTCAATCGTCCTTTCGTTCTGTGAAAGAGGCAATGATGAATCCATGTCTGAAAACGAAGGTTTTTCTGAACTTATTTCTCTGTGTACACTGACGATGTATTTGTCATCTATATTTCCAATCGCCCTGTACAGTCTTTCTTTGTTCATGGTTTAACCCCCTTTTCCTCAAGAATTTTTCGCAGCTTTCTTCGCATACGATTCAAAACAGAAAAAACACTGTTTTCAGACATTTTCATTGTTGCTGCAATATAACTTATCTTTTCATTGTACCAGTACCGAAGTACGAATATTTCTCTGTTTCTTTCCGAAAGTGATTCCAAAAAGGTATTTATTATCCCGGTCAGTTCGCTGTCATCCTGAATAAATTCAGCATTCTTATCAGGTACGCATTCATCCAGTTCTTCCAGCACAACAGCTGTCATACTGCCGCCTCTTTTTTGGGCATGAATTCTGGTGTAATAATTAAATGCAGTATTTCTCACTATCTTTCCGATAAATGCCGGAAAAATTTTCGGCCATTCCGGCGGGACAGAATTCCAGGTTTTCAGATAAGTATCATTTACACATTCCTTTGCATCTTCACTGTTTTCCAAAATATTTTCAGCAATCTTATGACAGTACGAACCGTATTTTTCATCAGTTTCGGTTATAGCGCGTTCATCTCTGTCCCAGTAGTGCTGAATTATTGTTCTGTCATCCAATATTTTTCCTCCCTTCACCTATATAGACAGATTTTATTTTAAAAATCATACGGTTTTGAAAAAAGTTTATTTTAGTATAGCATTTTATTTTAATACAGGCAAATAAAAATACAGCAAGGCTATAAACCTCGCTGTATAAAAATAATTTCATTAATCTGCCTCGATGGAACATTCCCCGTTCTGCAAACGAAGAATATGTCGCGTTCTAAGCTTTTCCTTCAAATCATCAATTAATATTTCTATGTTGTATCAAATGAATACATATCCCGATTAATCTGCGATAATAATTTTTTCAAGAATTACATTTTTTTCTGTTTCTGAAAGATTTTCATTCAGATAAATATAATATCTGCTTTCAGTCTTACCGCATTTTACAATCAGAACATCATCAGTACTAAAATTTTTCAGTGTATCAGCAGCCGCCATTCTGCCGTCTCCACTGTCAATGTTTTCAGTAAAGAATGCAAGAACTGAACCGTTTATCTGATTTTCATCAATAATACATGCTCCGTATTTACAGTACATTATATCATTTCTCTTTGCATAATTTATGCTGTTGTTTTCGGCATTAACCGGAAAATCTTCAGGAAAGGGTTCTCTTTCGATTTCCATTTCAGAGGGTTCACAGGGTTCACAGGGTTCAATCCACGCTACTATTACTCTGGAAGTGTCTATATTTTTTTCTTCCATATAGGTGTATATATCCTGATAATACGCTTTATGATATTCCGTGTTCATGTTGAACATTATTTCTTCCCCATCAGCCCATAACATAACTTTGGCTCCCGGATAATTTTCTTCAGTGTAAGCGGTAAGCATACTTAGTATCTTATCTGTATCGGTTATTTTTTCTGCTTTCGAAGAATCAAATGTATCGATTATCCTTGAAAGAAACTGTCTCAGTCTTGCAAGGTCTGAAAGTGCAGCCCGTCCGTCTTTATCCACGTCAGCCGCTTTCTTCTGTGCTTCTGTAAGTTCCTCGCGGTCAGTAAGTAAGATGGAGAACGACGACAGATCCGTGACATCTACTATTCCATCAAAATTAATATCTCCCAAAAGGACATTATCTTCTGCTGTTTCTTCAGCAAATGCTGTTATACTGTTCCCTGCGGCAAGTATCAGGGCTGATAATAAAGCTATATGTTTTTTCATAAGATCCACTCTCCTCGTATATTATCTTTTAAAAATATTAGTTGCATGTGCTGCATATGGTTCATCACATGGAAAATCAGGAATATTAATCGTAAATTTGTATTTTGCACCACTCTCCTCAAGCCTTATAAGTGCATCGTATGAATCTGATGTTCCGGGTATTGCACACGAATAACTGTTTATAGTTTCTGATTCAGAAGATGGGGTGACTGTTAGTTCAGTTTCAGGGTTCGGATCAGGAACTCCCGCTGGATTATCATTTTCAGGTCGGGTTACAACAGGAACGGAAACAGAAGGAACAGGTGGATCCGGTTCAGTTGGAACTATAGATTCTGAAGTTATACTAAGATTAAGTTCCGGATAATCTTTAATTATATCTCCGGGGTTACTTTTTGAATCAATTGTTATACCATCTATTGAAATCATGTATTTGTTTATTATCTGTTTTTCATCAACAGAGAGAACGTTACTGTCATTTATGAGATATTTATACACATTATCCTTTAAATATGAAGGCCATAAAGTATAGGTTCCGTCATCGTTTGGGATAAATCTGACGATACTGCACTCTGGGTTTGACCTGATTTCCTTTTCGGGAGGAAGGGTACCGTCTTTCATTTTTATTATTGACTGTACTCCACCGTCTTCAAGAAAATATTTGCTGCCGTCTTCTTTAATTATCAATACCGTTCTCTTGTCACGGGTGTAATCAAGGAATATCGAATTGGAAGGAAATGAGCTGATTACGCTTTCATACAGATCGTATGCTTCATCAGACAGTGAAGGTGAATCTTCCGGAGCTGGTTCTGTTACTGGCGAAGATGTACATTCGGGCACGGTTGAGTCTGGTATTTCTCCGGTAAATTCAGGTATGGTTACTTTCTCAGCAGTGGTTATTTTTTCAGTACGGCTTGCCGGATGAGTTACAACTGAATGAACTGAACTGACAGGTTTATCTGTTACCATTAATATTTTTTCAGTATCCGGAACTTTTGTTTCCGGACAGGATATGGTACCCGTTGTTTCGTTATAAGCCTCTGTTTCTGTAACAGAAATAATATTTACTGTCAGTTCAGTGCTTTCTGTATTTTCAGCCGGAACAGTTGTTTCGGGTACAGTATCAGTAACAACACTTTCGGCCTCAAATCTGTTATCAGGTTTATTGCTTTCGGAAAAATTATTTATTCCTATTCCAAATGCAACTGCCGCTGCCGTTGCTGCGGCCGGAATTATGTAAACAGCTGTACTTTTCTTTCTGTTTTTTACGGGAGTATAGTTTTCAGCTTCCGCACTGTCTCTTATACACATCTCCGAGCCCACGAGACAGGCAGAAA
>CAMCOJ010000330.1 GCA_945876405.1 uncultured Ruminococcus sp. | reverse complement strand
ACACAAGGAGTATCGTCGGCAGCGTCAGATGTGTATAAGAGACAGGTTTTAAAAAAGGAATTGAATAAATGATGGAGGAGTATTTAAAATGAAAAGGTTAGCATTGTATGTGTCATCGGTGCTTACAGCTGCAGCGGTTATCGCAGGAATTACTGCTGTACCGGTAAGTGCGGATAATCCGATTTGTCAGACTGCGTTTACGCCTGATCCGGCCCCTATGGTTTATGAGGATACGCTTTATGTGTATACTGGCCGTGACAGAGACGGAAATAATGATTTTTACTACATGGACGGTTATCAGGTGTTCTCAACAACTGATATGCAGAACTGGACAAATCACGGCTGTATTATGGATAAGTCAGTATTCTCATGGGCCAAGGAAGATTCACTCTGGGCTTCACAGTGTATTGAACGAAACGGAAAGTTCTACTGGTATATCACAGCTGAAAACGCATCAGGCGGCGGACGTGTAATCGGTGTTGCTGTGGGCGATTCACCGACAGGTCCTTTCAAAGATGCCATAGGCAAGCCACTCGTGGGACCGAACTGGGACTACATAGATCCAACAGTTATGATCGACGATGACGGCCAGGCATGGCTTATGTTCGGTAACCCTACCTGCTATTACGTTAAGCTGAAAGAAGACATGATCACCCTTGACGGTGATATTAAGAAGTTCGATATGACAAAGGAAGCATTCGGACCAAGCAGCAAAAAAACCTCATCATACGGTGAAGGACCGTGGATTACAAAGCGCGGCAATCTCTACTATCTTGTATACGCTGCATTCTATGGCAGTGACGGCGGTGAAAGTATGGGATACTCCACTGCTCCTTCCATTACAGGTCCATGGACATACGGCGGACAGATTATGAAACCCCATAACTGTTTCACAACGCACGGCGGTATTATAGACTATAAGGATCATTCATATTTCTTCTATCACAAGAACGGAATACCGGGCGGAGGTACATTTAACAGAAGTGCTGCTGTGGAAGAATTTTCATTTAACGCAGACGGTTCCATCCCTCTCCTTACAATGACAGACGAGGGACCTGAGCAGCTTGAATACCTCAACCCTTACAGGAGAGTTGAAGCAGAGACTATCTGCTGGAGTGAGGGCGTCAAGGTTGAGAGAAATAATGACGGCAGCGGAGCCTGCATCGGATATATAGAACCGGGGGACTACATCAAGCTTAAGGGCGTTGATTTCCGTGAAGGCGCTGAAACATTTACCGTAAGTGCTGCTTCAGATACAAGCGGCGGAAAGATCGAGCTTCACCTTGACAGCAAAACCGGTCCTGTTGTAGGTACTGCAACAGTATCAGGAACAGGCGGCTGGCAGAAATGGGAAGAAGTAAGCGGTACAGTTAAGGGTGCTGAAGGTGTTCACGACCTTTATCTTGTATTTAACGGTGACAGCGATTTCCTTTTCAATGTTGACTGGTGGCAGTTCGGTTCGAGCATGGTTTCAGACCTGCCTGATGATCCTGGTGATGATAACGGCTATATCTTCAACAGCACTTTCGAAAAGGGTTCAGACAGCTGGACAGGAAGAGGCGGTGCTTCAGTATCTGTGACATCAGACAACGCATACAGCGGCACAAAAGCTCTGTCTGTTTCAGGAAGAGGGGCCGCATGGAACGGAGCACAGAAAGTCCTCAGTTCATCAAAGTTCAAAGCCGGTGAAAAGTATGCATTCAGTGTAAACTTCGGCAGCAAAGCAGCAAAAGATGTAATTGAATACAAACTCACGCTCCAGTACACAGATGCAGATGGTGAAGTATGCTACGGCAATATTGCCCAGACTTTTGCAAATCCGGGTGAATATGTTCAGCTTTACAATCCTGACTACAAGATTCCGGACGGTGCAACAAACCTTTACCTGATTGCTGAAACTACAGAAGAAACCTGTGATTTCTGCATTGATGATGCAATTGCAGCTCCTGCAGGCACTGTTATTGAAGGTCCGAAATCAGATGCAGTATCACCTACAGATATTAAGGGCGACATCGATATGGACAGCAGAATTTCAGTTGCTGACCTTGTACTTATGAAAAACGGTATTCTCAGCGGATTTAAGAGTAATTCTGCGAAAAACAACGCTGACGTTGACAACAGCACTGAAACAAATGCAGCAGACGCACTCTATCTCCAGAAATACCTTCTCGGAGTACTTAAAGAATTCCCTGACAACACTCCGCCGGAACCGGAAAAGCCTGCCTTTAACTACAGCGCAAACCTTGCTTTCAAAGAAGCTCCGGGCAGCTACCTCAATCCGATAAACAACGGCGGAAAGGTAATAAAGGAAACATATACAGGTATCAACGGAGGCAACACTCTCAATGTATACCTCCCTGCAGGATATGACAGCAGCAGGAAGTACAACATTTTCTACCTTATGCACGGCGGCGGTGAAAACGAAAACACTATTTTCAGCGATGATGTTAAGATAGACTACATGCTCGACAACATGATTGCAAACGGTGATATCGAACCGATGATCGTTGTAACACCTACATTCAACAAGTGTACAGCTGAAACAGTATGGAAGGAAATGAAGGAAAGTATTGTTCCTTTCGTTGAAGGAAAATACTCAACATACGCTGAAAACACAACACCTGCCGGTCTTGAAGCTTCAAGAATGCACAGAGCATACGGCGGATTCTCAATGGGCGGCGGCTCAACCTGGAACGTACTTATCAACGACATTGACTACTTTGCTTATCTTATGCCTCTCAGCGGACACTGCTGGGGCGGTGCTGACGCAGTATACAATGCAGTTAAAAATTCAAAATACAAGGATTCCACATATATCCTTGCAGCTACAGGCACAGAAGATATAGCATACGGAAACATGGTTCCTCTTATCAACAGTCTTAAGTCAAAAACAGATGTATTCAAATACACTTCAGACTTCTCAAAGGGTAACTTCTACTTCCTCGAAGCCCCTGACAAGACACACTGGTGGGGATTTGTAAGACATTACGTATACGATGCTCTTCCGTATTTCTTCCACGAATAATACGGGATGAACTTATACAAAAAATAAAAATCTCCGCAGAGTATTTTCTGCGGAGGTTCTGTTATTTTACGGCTTTCTTTCGTTTTCTTTCACAAGAATGAAAGAAATTTATTACCTGCGGTCAACCCGGATTATTTACAAATTCCAGCGATGGTGTTACAATACCCAATAGATAATAATGATAACAAGGTAAACACCCAAAAATCCCCCTACAACT